>NZ_JBLZXR010000154.1:0-13906 GCF_050285345.1 Acinetobacter sp. | reverse complement strand
AATCTTGTAGTGGCTTAATTTACTGTTTTTAATCATGATTACAGACCAACATAACTAGTCTGCTAGTCTAGAGCCATGTTTAATATCCATGTGATTCACCCTCTTAGGAAATGCATCAGACTTTGACCCAATTTCCCACTACCAGCCCTATCCATGAATCATGATGAGCAATGATTCAGACCCAATCACTATCGTCCTTTCATTTTTAAATATGACTTATTTTTGATTCATTATCTTTAAAAGTCACGATAGCCGAATGCCTTTTTATGCTCTGCAATCGTACGCTGACGAGCGCAATAAATGACCTTTAAAAGACTTTCTATATGGATATTATGCACATCACTGCTGAGCTATAAATCAGCAACTTTGTAACAGTTAATTTATGTTATTTACCGATTTTGGTGAGTTTGAGCTATGACTTATTCAATCTCCTCAACAGCATCAATCAAAAACATTTAATGGATCTAAAACTCAGATCCTTAAATTGCTGATTTTTTAACTGACTCGATGAAATGAACGCTTAGTTTTAAATCAAAAGATACAACTTTCCCTTTGATTTATTCTTAAAATATTATAACAATGAGGATAAGCATAAAAATTCTTTATAGGAATAGTAATGAATCTTGCAGCCTTTGAAGCCTTTGTAAAAGTTATGGAAACGGGTTCGATCTCTTTGGCAGCAGATCAGCTCTTCATTACTCAACCTGCAGTCACCAAACGTATTCACAGCTTAGAAGAATACTTTGGCGTCAAGTTATTCGAATCTGCGGGACGTGGTGTACAAGCCACGCATGCAGCAAATTCATTACTGCCTAAAGTCAAAAATTGGTTAAATGAATTAGGTGATATCCACCATACCTTGAGCCATGAACAAGGTCAGGTTCAAGGCAAGTTGAAAATTGGGACCAGCCATCATATTGGCTTGCATCATTTGTCACAGCATTTACGCAACTATGTACAGCAATATCCTGATGTAACTTTAGATGTGCATTTTGTTGATTCGGAACAAGCACATGAGCAAGTGTTGGCAGGCGACCTTGAACTGGCGTTTTTAACTCTACCACCTCAAGGCGATAGTCGTTTAAAGTACATCACCATGTGGAATGATCCTCTGGTTTTTGTGGTTGCACCTTTTCATCCTTTGGCACAGATAGAACATCTGACCTTAGAAGATCTGATTCAGTATCCAAGTTTATTACCGGCGGCGCAGACCTATACCAGTCAAATTACCTTAGCTGAATTTGAAAAGCATGGATTAAAGCCTAAAGTGACCATGAGCAATAACTCTTTAGAATCCATTCGTATGCTGGTATCTATTGGGCTCGGTTGGTCAGTATTGCCTAAAACCCTTTTAAATCAAGATTTAAAACAGTTGGCTTTAACCTCCAATATGAATCGTCAATTGGGAATTGTGTGGCATCCAGGCCGTACCCAATCGCGTGCAGCGCAAAAATTAGTGGAATTGATGAAAAATATTTAAATGAATCATTGCTTCTGCAAATGGAAAGGCCACTTTTAAAGCGGCTTTTTTATGTGTAGATTAACTTAAGTGTCTAGCCAAATTCCTAAGCTCACCAGCCCGATTGCAGTTACCAATAACCCGAGTTCGGCCCATTTTACCTATTTATTGTTATAAAAATGGGATCATCGATTACGATAATCCCACGCTATTAAAACTTAAATTTAAACTATATTTTTATTTCGTCACCGAATCTTCATGTAAAGACTCATTCAATTGATCGACGATGATTGCCCATTCGCCATCCGACTTTATTTTTTCTGCCAAGAACTGACGCTGTGCATCGGTCCAATAATCTGCTTCAGTAATTTTGGTATGAGGACTCAACTGATGCGTCACAATAAATAAAGCAATGGCTTCTTCACTCGCATCCAATCCCAATTGTTCAAATAAATGGGTCATACGTGGACGTACGCTCATTATCTTTCTCCTGCCAAATGATTATTAATGCATTAAGAAATTCTTCTCATTAAGGATATAACATGGAACTCGTATGCACTCAATTACAGAATTCTAAAATGGCGAAAATTTAATAAATGGCAGACTGAACATAATGATCACCACAATCTGAATAAACAGCAATAGGATCGGTACACTTAAACTCACTCCACCTGCTTCAGCAAAGACCTCTTCACTATATTTCGGATGTTGTTTATACGTTTTGGCTTTCTGCACGGCAAAATTACTGTATAGGCCTTTGCCTATACAAGCCAAGATGATATTGGGAATAAAAGACAGCCCGATCAAAACCTGCTGAGGGGCTCCAATAATTTCACCAAGCAACCCAATCACACAGCCTATCGCGAAAAATAAAAAAAAGTAGCTGTACATTTTGCGATAGAGCAGCCAATACGGACCAAAAATTAGCCCTGCCCAGCTCCATGTTGCAAATTTTGAATCTTGATTTTGCCCATTTAAAACATCTAAATAGGTTTGCGCACGTGGCCCCATAAATATTTTGATTAAATCGGTTAAAGCACGTTCTGTCTGCATAAAAGAAATTCAATCCATTAAAATTGGCCTAGTGTATAAGAACGCGACTATAAAAAAGCATCCGAAGATGCTTTTATCGAGCTTCAAATTTAAGCGTGAATTGACCAGTCCTGAATATCCCAACCTTGTTCTTCTGCCAAAGCTTCAAGTCGGTCATCTGGATTTACCGCAATCGCATGGTCTGCATATTCCAATAAAAAGCGGTCATTGATCGAATCTGAATAAGCCCAAGACTCTGTCACATCACGACCTTCCAGCCATTGGTTCAAACGTACCAATTTACCTTTTTGATAGCATGCGGTATTAATGACTTTACCAGTATATTTTCCATCAACAACTTCGGCATTGGTAGCAATAATTTCAGTAATCCCAAACTCACGGAAAATTGGTGCGGTAATAAAATCTGAAGTTGCGGTAATCCCTACCAATTCATGTCCTGCATCTTTATGACGTTGGATCGCGGCAAAACCTTCTGGACGCATTTGCGCACGAATGACTTTTTTCATAAATAACTGATGCAATTCTGTTAAATAGTCATTGTCGTGTTGAGTTAGAAATTCAAAAACAAATTCGTTATAGGCAATCGGGTCAAGCTGCCCGGCTTTATAATCTTCATAAAATTTGTCATTGATAGCACGGTGTCGAATAGGGTCAACCAAGCCTTCATTGACCAAAAACTCTCCCCAAGAATGGTCTGAGTCGGTATTTAATAAGGTGTGATCAAGGTCAAACAGTGCCAATTTCATGAAAATACTCGTAAAAGCTGAAATTTAAGAAAAAAATTGTAAATCTATCTCCGCTAGTCGATAGAAATTCGTTAAGATCATAACAATTTTAACATTTTTACACTTTGCTTTTTCGAGATGGACACAGAAATAAACGTCCCCGAGCACAAAGTCATAAATTAGACAATTTTTAGGTAGCCAAATGATCGATTCAGAAGGTTTCCGACCCAACGTCGGGATCATTTTGGCAAACGACATTGGACAAGTTTTATGGGCAAAGCGCATTGGTCACAATGCTTGGCAATTTCCACAAGGTGGTATCCAACATGGAGAAACCCCCGAACAGGCACTTTACCGTGAGCTGAGAGAAGAAGTTGGCTTACTGCCCGAACACGTCCAGGTGATAGCACAAACCCAAGGGTGGTTGCGCTATCGTTTGCCGCATCGGTATATACGCACGGATTCAGACCCAGTATGTATTGGTCAAAAACAAAAGTGGTTTTTATTGAAATTGACAGCTTCAGTACAACATATTCAGCTGGATTTGTCAGACCCGCCCGAGTTTGATCAATGGCAATGGGTCAGCTACTGGTACCCTTTGGGTCAGGTGGTGAATTTCAAACGTGATGTGTATCGTAAAGCCATGGTGGAGCTGTGCAATCAGCTGCCACAAAAACCATAAAAATTTGCAGATTGGATGCAGATTTTTGGTATGAGTGTTGTTATAAATAAAGCAGAATAAATGTAGGAGCAGACCCGATGTCGAACATGCAGCTGGATACCTTAAGACGCATCGTCCAAGAGATTAATGCGTCAGCCAGTTTGCATGAATCTTTAGACATTATGGTCAACCAAGTAGCTGAAGCTATGCACGTAGATGTCTGTTCCATTTATCTGCTGGATGAACGTAATCAGCGCTATTTACTGATGGCGTCTAAAGGTTTGAACCCTGAAGCAGTTGGTCATGTGTCACTACATACCAGTGAAGGTTTGGTCGGTCTGGTTGGTCAACGCGAAGAAATCGTTAACCTCGACAATGCTCCAAAGCATGAACGCTTCTTGTATTTACCCGAAACTGGCGAGGAAATTTATAACTCTTTCCTCGGTGTACCCGTCATGTATCGCCGTAAGGTAATGGGCGTACTTGTCGTTCAAAATAAAGAACCACAAGACTTCAGTGAAGCCGCAGAATCCTTCCTCGTTACCTTATGTGCTCAACTGTCTGGGGTCATCGCCCATGCGCACGCCGTAGGGAATATTGAGGTTTTTCGTAAACCCAGCAGCCTACCGGCTTACAAAACCTTTCAAGGTGTTTCCGGTTCGGGCGGTATTGCGCTCGGCCGTGCCGTCATTCTCTACCCACCAGCAGATCTTGCGTCAGTCCCTGACCGTGAAGCAGATGATATTAGCGAAGAATTGGAACTACTGGATCATGCCATTGATGCAGTCCGTCAAGAAATTCAATCACTTGATGACAAAATGCAAGATGCGCTCATGGCCGAAGAGCGTGCACTCTTTAGTGTGTTCTTACGCATGCTGGATGAAAATGCCTTACCGTCCGAAATTAAAAGTGAAATTCGTGATGGCAACTGGGCACAAGGTGCCGTGCGTATTGTCATCGATAAGCACATTGCCCTGTTTGCGCAAATGGAAGATGACTATTTGCGTGAACGCGTCTCGGATTTAAAGGATTTAGGACGCCGAATTTTGGCCTTCTTACAAGAAGCTGATGCCAGTCACCGTGAAATCACCGATGAAAGTATTTTAATTGGTGATGAAATTTCCACAGCAGCACTGGTCGAGTTACCTGTCGATAAAATTGCAGCGATTGTCACCACGGAAGGTGCCATGAACTCGCATATGGTGATTGTGGCACGTGCGCTCGGTATTCCAACGGTGGTTGGGGTAACTGAACTGCCGATCAATACCCTTGATGATGTGGAAATGATTGTCGATGCGCACCAAGGCCGTATTTTTATCAATCCACCACGTCGTCTGCGTACACGTTATAAGGACATTCAAAAAGAAGAAGAGCAGATTGCCAAGGATTTAAAACAGTACGAAACCAAAGATGCCATTACCCCAGATGGGGTTGTCGTCAAACTGTATGTCAACACAGGCTTGATGATTGATGTGGTGCGTGGTGTACAACGCGGGGCCAAAGGCGTCGGACTGTATCGTTCTGAAATCCCGTTTATGCTGCGTGACCGTTTCCCCGGTGAAGAAGAACAACGTGCCATTTATCGTCAGCAACTCAGTCACTTTGCCAACAAACCAGTAGTGATGCGTACCCTCGATATTGGTGCAGACAAAGACCTGCCATATTTCTCGATTGAAGAAGAAAACTCAGCATTAGGTTGGCGTGGGATTCGCTTTACCCTCGATCATCCGGAAATTTTTTCTTCACAAATCCGCGCCATGCTCAAAGCCAGTATTGGCTTGAACAACCTGCATATTTTACTGCCGATGGTCACCAGTGTCAGTGAAGTCGAAGAGGCTCTGTATTTGCTCGACCGTGACTGGCAAGCGGTGCAGGAAGAAGAACAAGTTAAAATCACCAAACCGAAAATCGGCATTATGGTCGAAGTACCTAGTGTACTGCTGCAAATTGAAGAATTTTCTGAACTGGTGGACTTCTTCTCGGTCGGTTCTAACGATTTAACCCAATATTTATTGGCGGTGGATCGTAACAATCCACGCGTGGCCAACGTCTATTCACATTCACATCCTGCGGTGCTTCGTGCCCTCACCCGCTTGGTGCAAGAATGTCATAAATATGAAAAGCCAATTAGTATTTGCGGTGAAATGGCCGGTGACCCCCTCACGGCAATTTTACTGATGGCAATGGGCTTTAATACCCTATCAATGAGTTCGAGTAATATTCTCAAAGTACGAAAGGCGATTTGTCATGTGCCGATGCCCGATGCAAAAGAGTTGCTAGAACGTGCTTTAAGTATGAATAATCCGCTGATGGTGAAAAGTATGATGGAATATTATTTTAAAACTCACGGTCTAGGTGATATGGTTAAATCAGCGACACGCATTGTGAGTTAACAGAAAAACAACCCAAATAAAAAGGGAGATAATCATTTGAGTATCTCCCTTTTTTGTGCTTGCTGTAGCCACGTTTTGCGTCTTTCTTTCGATCTACAAAAGTCTGGCTTTTATTAAAATCGTTCATGTGTTTTGCCACAAAGTTGCGAACTTCAACTTCTGGCAGGGCTTTTTTCTTCGCCATTGCTCGACTCACTTTTCACTTTAGACATCTGATTGATGTAGTGCCTATATTGGGCTATTTCGCATAAATTACAAGCAAATTAAATGCGAGTTTGAGATAAAAAAGTTATTTTTCGATCTTTCAATTTTGCCGACATAAATTTCCCTCTAAACATTAATCAAACAATATAAAAATAAAGATTGGGATAACAAACGCTTACTCATCAAAAACTTATTTTTTACAAAAAAATTCATAAAAACACGAAATTATTAAATATTTTCAATAATTTAAATTTGCTTTAATTTAAAAACACATATACATTGTATATACATTTTTAATCATCGCCTTTGGGGATAGATACGTTATGGCTGAATTACCCAAAAAGACCAAGGCGAATAAAAAAGATGGTCAACTCTTGATTCGCATTAACAGTGCTGAGCGGGATGAATTTGTACAACTCTGTGAAACGTTAGACACCAGTGCAGCACGTGAATTAAGAAAATTTATCCGTAGTTTTATCAAAAAACATCAGCCAACGGATACTCAAACGAAGGAGTAACATGATGTCAAAGCAAGTTAAATCTTTAAAGAAAAAAATCAAAGCGCGTTTGGATAAGATTTCAAAACACGAAAGTAAATTGAAAAAACTCCAAAAAAAGCTGAAAAAACAAAAGTAATTTCGATTACACCGTCCAAGCTTGAGCTTTAATTCAAGCCGCTTTGAAAAAGAAGGTCAGCCAACAGATGCTGGCCTTCTTTGATTTTAGAGATTAAAACTTAGCGATCTCTACTGTTCCTTTTCTTTTTAGGAAAACGTGAAAGAGGTTAAGCTCAATCCAATACACCCTCTTCTTAATTAAAAGTTAGGACGATAATTACTGCTTCGTAAAGGGAAAGGTCTAGTCTGAAGCCAATGCCCTCTCCAATAAGCACTCCACATCCACCTGCTGGGCTGCAAGTATCCCCACCACACGGCCATGAAATGAACTGTAACGCGTTTGAATAAACGCAGCTGCCACAAATTCAGGTGCATAACGCTTTAATAAAACGGCTTGTGCCAAAATTGTTAAACGGCCGACCAAGCTACGCCCCATAAACTGCAATTCTTCGGGCGGTTGCTGAAACAACGTAAATAAACTTTGCAGTTCCTGTTTCAAAGTGTCATCGCCCAGTGCGGTCGAGGCCAAATCTTTAAAAAATAGCTCTATCGATTCAGGATCACGCGCAATCGCACGTAAGACATCCAGACACATGACATTTCCTGAACCTTCCCAAATGGTATTCACCGGCGCTTCTTTAAAAATACGCGCCATGATGCCGTTATCGACATAGCCATTGCCGCCAAAGACTTCCATGGTTTCGCCGCTTAATTCCACCGCGCGCTTGCATATCCAGAATTTTGAAGCTGGCGTCATAATGCGTTTCCACGCCACAGACAGTGCATCATCCTGTTGATAGCACTGCGCCAAATGAAAACTGAGCTGAGTGGCGGCTTCACTTTCCAAAGCAAGATCTACCAACACAGCTTGCATTAATGGCTGTTGCGCCAAATGTTTGCCAAAAGCTTTGCGCTGACGGGTATAGGCTATGCATTGCACCAAGGCTTGACGCAGCATCGCGCTTGATCCCACCGAACAAGTCAAACGGGTGTAATTTGCCATTTCAATAATGGTCGGAATGCCGCGCCCCGCCTCGCCAATCATCATGCCCCACGCGTCTTTAAATTCAACTTCGGAGCTGGAGTTGCTGCGGTTGCCAACTTTGTCTTTAAGACGCTGGATCTGAATATTGTTCTTGCTACCATCTTCTAGCCAGCGCGGGACAAAAAAACAGGCCAAGCCATCTTGTTCAGTTTTCGCCACCACCAAATGCGCATCACACATCGGCGCAGAAAAAAACCATTTATGTCCTGTCAGTAAATAAGCTTTGCCACGGCCAGATTCTGCCACTGGAATCGCCAACGTTTCATTGGCGCGCACATCGGAACCGCCCTGCTTTTCGGTCATGCCCATACCAAGCCAAATTGATTTTTTCTGCGCAATCGGCACATCACGTTCATCATATTCGCTAGAAAGCAGCTTATTGCCGATTTTGCTCCACAGTTCAGGTTCACGCTGAATCAGCGGAATGCTGCCCAATGTCATGGAGTTTGGACACAAATTTCCACATTCAACCTGCCCCGCCAGATAAAAACGCGCGGCCCAATCGACCCATTTTACAGGTGATTTAGCATGATTAAAGGGATAAGCATGACTATCAAATTGGCGGTTTAAGCTCATCCATTTGTGCCAAGCCGGATGAAATTCGATAAAGTCTTTACGGCGACCGCGTGCATCAAAGGCATGTAAAATCGGTGTATGCTGATTGGCAAGCTCGGCATATTCATAATATTCCGTCGAACCTGCCACTTGCCCCATCGCAGACAGCTCGGCCTGATCCTGACTGCCGCAGCGCGCTAGAATTTCTTTCAGTACCATGTCGGTTTCAAACAAGTTGTAATCTTGTTTTTCATCAAACTGATTGCTGATTTCATGTGTTTGCCAATGCTGTGCTATGTTCATCCTAAACGCTCATCTTGTTGTTTTATTCAATTGTATTCAGTATAGAAGAAAATGGGAGCATAGATGTTCGGATTATTTTTATGGCTTTGCCAGCGATTCATGTACGGCGTAAACCCCGTCACTCAAGAAGCGCTGATGGAAAGTTTTGTTCGGCTTTTGCATGCGCATCCTGCGAATAAAATCATAATTCGGGAAATCACTGACTTGGCCGGGGTCAGTTTAGGCACTTTTTATGACTATTTTTCCAAGAAGGAAGATCTGATTGCACTGACCATTTTCATGCAGGTCAAACAGCATGCCGAACAGATGTAAAGTTATACGCAATCGCAGATTGAGTTATCCACAGATATGGATTTTTTAATCTAAAAGCAAATTAATTTTTTATAGCACTCACAATTTGACTGCCTAATTTTATTACGATGAAGCACTAAGATAACTCAAATTTAGGCTTGTTGTTTAAAATTCACAATAAAATAAGTCTTTCGTGTTCAGAACAGGATCAATTGAGAAAAATTCAGAATATTTTATTTGATACCGTCTTAAATTATTAAAAGATAATACAAATAAATATTTAAAATTCAACTACTTGATTTATCGAATAAACCATTTAATCAAAACTATAATTCCATTTGTCAAAAAAAATATAAAGCATTAAAGTCATTAGGGTAATATAAGTTTTTGGGCTTTTATCGACTTCAATTTTATTATTTCTCTGGCTTCATTTGGCCTGAAAAATTTTCATTCAGAGAAAAACTGCGGTCACATTGTTACTTTAAAATGATTTAACAAAACGGTTAATGTCATGTGGAGTTAAGCGTGTTATTTCTCTAGAAATTACAGCTCGCAACTATTCTAATACATGACCATAATAATGGAGAAACACAATGAGCGACGACGCTAAAAAATGTCCTGTGACCCACCTAACAACTGATGCTGGTGCTCCGGTTGTAGACAATCAAAATAGTATGACGGCAGGTGCACGTGGTCCACTCCTTGCACAAGATTTATGGTTAAACGAAAAACTCGGGAACTTTGTTCGTGAAGTGATTCCTGAGCGCCGTATGCACGCTAAAGGTTCGGGTGCATTTGGTACCTTTACAGTAACCCATGATATTACCCAATACACACGCGCTAAGATTTTCTCTGAAGTCGGTAAAAAAACGGACATGTTTGCGCGTTTTTCAACGGTGGCGGGTGAACGCGGTGCTGCCGATGCAGAACGTGATATTCGTGGTTTTGCCCTCAAATTCTACACTGAAGAAGGAAATTGGGACTTAGTCGGTAATAACACACCTGTATTCTTCCTGCGAGATGCACGTAAATTCCCCGACTTAAACAAAGCAGTAAAACGCGATCCGAAAACTAATAAACGTAGCGCGACCAACAATTGGGATTTTTGGACTCTGCTTCCTGAAGCACTTCATCAAGTCACGATCGTTATGTCTGATCGTGGTATTCCCGATGGTTACCGTCACATGCATGGCTTTGGTAGTCATACCTTCAGTTTTATCAATGCCAACAATGAACGTTTTTGGGTAAAATTCCACATGCGTACCCAACAAGGCATTAAAAACTTAACCGATGCTGAAGCTGGAACCTTGATAGCGAAAGACCGTGAAAGTTCTCAAACGGACTTATTTGATGCCATTGAACGCGGCGATTTCCCGAAATGGAAAATGTACGTTCAGATCATGCCTGAACTTGAAGCTGAAAAAGTGCCTTATCATCCATTTGACCTCACCAAAGTTTGGCCAAAAGGTGACTATCCACTGATTGAAGTTGGTGAGTTTGAATTAAACCGTAACCCAGAAAACTACTTCCAAGATGTAGAACAAGCGGCATTTGCGCCAAGCAATCTGGTTCCGGGTATCAGTTTCTCACCTGACCGTATGCTGCAAGCACGCTTATTCAACTATGCCGATGCTGCACGTTACCGTGTGGGTGTAAACCATTATCAAATTCCAGTGAATGCACCACGTTGCCCTGTTCACTCCAACCGTCGTGATGGTCAAGGCCGTATGGATGGCAACTATGGTGCAACACCGCACTATGAACCAAACAGTTTTAGCCAATGGCAGGAACAGCCTCAATACAAAGAACCATCACTGAAAATTAATGGTGATGCTGATCTTTGGGATTACCGTGAAGACGACAGCGATTACTTCAGCCAACCACGTGCATTGTTCAATTTAATGAACGATGAACAGAAACAGGCATTGTTTAACAACACTGCTGCGGCCATGGGTGATGCACTCGACTTCATCAAACACCGTCACATCCGTAACTGTTACTCTTGTGACCCTGCTTATGGTGAAGGCGTAGCAAAAGCATTGAGCATGACGGTTGCTGATGCACAAGCTGCTCGTGCAACTGACCCAGCTCAAGGCAATCCCGGCCTACTTTAAGTCTTAAACTGAATCCATAAAAAACCACCTTTTGAGGTGGTTTTTTATTGGTTCGAATACCTTAATTTTAACTTCACGTAAGACTAAACAATCAATTTTTTGCCTTCATGCAGGGTTAAAAATGGATTCATCAGCTTAGAGGTTTTACGCATGGCTTGATGTAAGTCCTGCTCCGGTTGCTCTCGCGCTTCATCCGTTAACTGGAAAGTACGGTAATGCATGGCCAAAGAACATTTTGACTGCAAATCTTTATGTGCTTGAAAAGCTTCTTCAGGATTCATATGCAGAAATTTCATTAAACGGCGTGGCTCATAAGCCCCTATTGGCAATAAAGCCACACGCGGTGCGCCTAAGCGTGTATAAATTTGTTTGAAATGTGCGGCATAACCGGTATCGCCTGCAAAGAAGAAATGTCCTGTGCGATGCACAATAGAGAAACCACCCCACAGTGCATGGTTTTGGTCACGCCAGCCCCGCCCAGACCCATGCTGTGCAGGAGTATAAACAATGCGTAAATCTTCAAACAGTTCTGACTGCCACCAATCCATTTCAATCACATTGAGATGTTCTGGCAAATAGTAAGCATTGCCCAGCCCTGTATAAATTGGCATGGCAAACTGTTCATGCAGCCATCTTAAGGTGGCTAAATCCATATGGTCATAATGGTTATGACTGAGCAAAACCCCATGAATCGTTGGCAACTCTTCTAGCGCAATGCCTGCGGGACATGCACGACGTGGCCCAGAACCTTGACGTGGTCCTGCATATTCAGCCCAAACAGGGTCAGTTAAAAAATTATAGGGACCGATTTGAATCAATACTGTCGCATGCCCAATAAACCAGACCAACCAATCATCCATGTCTGCCAAAGGACGGTTTTGCGGAATACTGCGTGATGCGGCAAAAAACTGTTGATATTCGCGTTCACGATCGACTTTCCAAGTATCACTTTTACGCGTCATGATCCACGTCAACATATCCTTTCGGGTAAAAGGCTGTGGATTTGGGATGGTATTAAAAAACTTTTCCCCATTAAAATGGTCTGTTGCCAGATAATCAAAGACAGGCTTGGTCCACGTATGTTTCATACAGCTTTCGGTTGTCAGCTGAAACTGAGCTTGTTGCGTTTTTTGATTCATGTGTATATTAAATTCATTCATTAATCTGACAAACTTTGCAAAGTGTTGAGCTTTACAGACCTAGTGTTCAAGACGACCCTTCATACGTTCTAGCCAGACCCGTTTAGACTGCGGTTTGACAAAGAGTGCCACAATTTCAGGATGAAGCTGTTTAATTTTTGCTTCAATTCTGTTGACGCAAGCCTCTATTTCATCTGAAGTTAAATGATCTTTAAACTCCAAACTCAGCGATGCAATCACCTGATGCGCTCCCATCTGCTCGGTTAATACACCGTTGGCAGAATGTACCGCGGAATCCTCTTGTGCGATAGTTAATACATTATGCCTCAACTGCGGGTCTGCGGTTTCTCCCATGAGTAGTCCTTTGGTCTCACGTGCCAAAAGCACCGCGGAGATGGCTAAAACTAGTCCAATAAAAACCGAAGCCAATCCATCCAAAACTGGCATATTTAAAGCATGCGAAAGGTAAATACCGATGAAGGCAATCAATAGACCGATCAATGCTGCTGTGTCTTCAAATAATACCGTAAATGTGGTCGGATCTTTACTCTGACGAAAGGTCTCAAAATAGCCCTGCTTACCTTTAATTTTTCGGAAAGCTTTTAGCGCAACAAACCACGACGTTCCCTCACATAAAATCGCAACCCCTAGCACGATATAGTTAATCATTGGATTTTGCATTTCCTCTGGATATCGAATATGCAAGATTCCCTGATAAATCGATACAACAGCGCCCAAAGCAAAGACCATCAACGAGACAATAAAAGCCCAAAAATACAATTCACGCCCATAACCAAACGGATGGCGATAATTCGCAGGTTGCTGCGATTTTTTCATCCCGTACAACAATAATATTTCGTTTAGCGTATCGACCACCGAATGAATCGCCTCACTCAGCATAGCTGAGCTGTTCGTGATATAGGCGGCAACAAACTTGACCAGAGCAATTGCAAGATTACCGGCCAGTGCTGCATACACCACGATTTTATTGGTCTCAGACATTTAAATTTGCCCTAAATTTATTGTTCTCGCCTAGATCTATTTGATTTTATGACGCATTCCATAGTACTCAAACTGCGTGTCGCTGTTGTTTGTTATTTTGTTGCTTTTACACCAAGCGATGAATGTTTCAGCAAGCGAATTTCAAACAACTGATGTGAATGTTCCATGTGAAACCATTCACGCCTCGCTCTGCATTTTCTAGCATAAAAAAAGGAAGACGATGCCACTGCTGTCCCACAATTTTCATAAGAAGAGCCTCAATTGAGGCTCTTCTTGTTTTCGCCATTTTTTATCGGGCATAAAGAGTGATCTTAATAGCTTCCTTTCAAATAAATTGACCTGAAT
>NZ_JBLZXR010000153.1:0-34143 GCF_050285345.1 Acinetobacter sp. | reverse complement strand
TGCCCTCGGGTTGTGAAGGGAAAACCACAGAAATATCCAAGAAAATGCCAGGCAATTTCTTAACTGACTGGCATTACACATAACGTGAGCTTTTTTATAATGCTTCAAAAACTAAAAATTAGTTTTTATGACGCATATGCGGGAACAAGATCACTTCACGGATACTTGCTGCATTGGCAAATAGCATCACCAAACGGTCAATACCAATACCTTCACCTGCTGTAGGAGGTAAGCCGTATTCAAGTGCTTCAATAAAGTCTGCATCATAATGCATCGCCTCATCATCACCTGCGTCTTTTTCCTCAACCTGAGCTTGGAAACGTTCTGCTTGGTCAATTGGGTCATTTAATTCTGAGAAACCATTTGCCAACTCACGACCACCAATAAAGAATTCAAAACGGTCGGTGATGTGTGGATTGTCATCATTACGACGTGCCAATGGAGACGTTTCTGCTGGGTATTCTGTAATGAAAGTTGGCTGACGTAACTGAGTTTCCACAGTTTCTTCAAACACGATGGTTTGTAATCGACCCAAGCCGAAACCTGGTTTCACTTGCTCTTTTAGCTCTTCTTGAATGAATTTTGCCAAGAATTCACGGTCAGATACATTTTCTGGCGTGAACGTTGGGTTGTGCTCAAGAATCGCATCAAACATTGAAATTTTCTTGAATGGACCTTTGAAGCTATACACTTCATCGCCATACGGCACGTCAGTCGTACCCAAAATGTCGATTGCCAATTTTTCAAGCATGTTTTCAGTCAAAGCCATTAAGTCTTTGTAGTCTGCATAGGCTTGATAGAATTCGATCATCGTGAATTCTGGGTTATGGCGCGTTGAAACACCTTCGTTACGGAAGTTACGGTTAATTTCGAATACACGTTCAAAACCACCGACAACCAAACGTTTTAAATAAAGTTCAGGCGCAATACGCAAGAATAACGGCATATCCAAAGCATTGTGATGCGTTTCAAATGGACGCGCAGACGCACCACCTGGAATCACATGCATCATTGGCGTTTCCACTTCCATGAAGCGTTCATTGGTAAGATATGAACGAATACCTGACACCACTTTTGCACGAATTTCAAAAGTTTTACGTGTTTCTTCGTTCATGATGAGGTCTAAATAACGCTTACGATATTTAACTTCAGTATCAGTCAAACCATGGAATTTATCTGGTAGTGGGCGCAGCGACTTGGTTAAAAGTTCAAATTGTTCAATATGAACATATAAGTCACCTTTACCCGAACGGCCAATATAGCCTTCAATGGCAATGATATCGCCTAAATCTAAACCTTTAATGGTTGCAAGTACGTTAGCTTCCAGCTCTTTACGTGGTACATAAAGTTGGATACGGCCAGTCATATCTTGAATTACGATGAATGAACCGCGGTTCAACATCACACGACCAGCAACTTTTACATGAACCTTTTCGCCTGCTTCAATTTCTTCTTTTGATTTATCTGCAAATTGGTCTTGAAGATCTTGTGCATAGTGTTCACGCTTAAATGTGTTAGGCCACGGGCTAACACCTGTTTCCTTGGCGTGCTCTTTGATGTGCTCTAACTTGGCATGACGCTGTGCAATTAAATCGTTTTCGGAAATGGCTTGTTCAGAAGTCGATTGAGCGTTATGTTGCGTCATCTCTGTCTCAAATAGTTAAAAATCGGAAGTTGCATAGCATAGCAGATTTACTTCCGCTTGAGCAGTAAGCGCATTCAGCATTTTTAATAAAATTAAAATGATTCAAGCAAATTTAACGCTTTCAGCCATGTATCCCCCATTTTGGAATATTTTGAGTTCACCTTGCCAAATGCTTAAGCGCTGCATTTAATATAGCAAACCACACCTATATATTCTTTTAAAAAATACCCATACCCGTTACGATTAACATAAAAAATATCAAATAAAATCAACTACTCGCCCTTCTAACCTTTCATAGGGTTTCGAAACCAATTTAAGACTAAAGTCTTTATTTGACAGACGAATTAGACCAATAGCTAGATTATTAAAGCGTCTAAATTGACTACAATAAGCACATAAATTCGTTGAAAAGTAAAATATTCAACTCAGAAAATATTTGAAAACAGTGCGTAGAAAAACAATGACCGTAAGCTCATCTAAAATTCTGTTTTTACATGGTTTAGATTCATCGCGTGAATCTACAAAATTCCATGCCATTGATGCAAAGCATAAGTTTTGTATTGAAGTGGACTATCGCAACTTAAATTTTCAAACGGTTGCCGATTTTTATCATGAAAGTATAGAAAAGATTCGCCCGGATATTATTGTAGGTCATAGCCTTGGAGGCTATTGGGCATTAAAAATGTCGCTATTTCATCGTATTCCTTGCGTGATTGCCAATCCGAGTTTATATCCAGATTTTAGAGATGATTATCCGGCCATTAACGATGCCGACTTGGATCATGATATTCCTCAGATCGCCTATTTGGAACTTGGTGATGAAATTTTAGATATGCATCGGGTTGAACATCAGCTGGAAGACTATATGCAAATTCAATCTGTCCAAGGCGGTCATCATCGCTTGGCCTGCCCTGAAAATATAAATCAACTTATTCAACTGATTGAAGAAAATTATCTACATCAATACTAAACTATTTTCAGGTCTTTATTCTTCAACTTCTATCTATAAAAAATAATCATAAAAAAAGGCCTTGTCATCAACAAAGCCTTTTTCAGTTTAAAACGTATCAACGCATTTTAAACTATGCAGCAGCAACTTTAGGACGTGATTTATCGTCAAGAACCGACCAAATCTGCATCCCTAAATCTTTGTGTAAATCAGGAAGATCAAGGAAAATACTCGCACCTAAAACTTCGTGATGACATTTTTCAGCTAACTGTTTAACAGCGCGCAAAGTACCACCTGTTGCCAACACATCGTCCACAATAATTACTTTTTGTGATTGAATTTCTGCAGACATTTCTAAACGATCTAGACCGTATTCTAAGCTATAGCCTACACCTACAACTGGGGGTGGTAACTTGCCTGCTTTACGAACTAAAACAAGACCTTTACCTGTACGCTGTGCAAGCAAGCTTGCCAATACAAAGCCACGCGCTTCAACAGCAATAAAGCTATCTACTTCTGCTAATTTTTCTGCAGGAATACTTGCAATCAAAGCGTCTGTTAATGGACCAATGTTATTCATGAATAACGGTGTAAGGTCAAAGAAGCTAATCCCTGGTTTAGGGAAATCTTGGACAGTACGAATGTTAGACCACAGTGCAGCAGCAGTAGAATTACTCATAATAGGAGAAAAATAAATAAGGAAGGAATGTGTGAATTTTAACGCTTATTCAAAAAAAAATACAGTGATAGACATAGAATAGTGACTGATTAAAACACAGCAATTTTACATAAAATATTGATTTTATTATTTTATTTATTTAATAAATATTAAATATGTATTTATCTAATTATAAAATAACTGATTCATCGATTTTTTTCTGCGCGACTTTAGTCTTAATCGCATGAAAAGTGAAACAAAATAGCTTTGCTCTTGGAGCGATGAAATCACTGTCTAACCAAAACTAGTCCAGACCAAAGTTGTTTTGTCTAACAAAAATCGAAAGATTTAGGTATTTAAAGATATTTATTGTCCTCGACTGCCATTCTGCTTTTAATTTCGCTGATTAAACTCTTAGCCACTTTACTTTATAGTCAGAACTGCGTAAAAATTTAACATAAGCGTCTACTGTATAAGGCAAAGATTACCTGTACAGGAATGAAATTTTTACTGACCTTATTTTGCGTCAGTTTTTGGAGAATGGAATGAAAAAGTATCAATGCATCGTTTGTGGATGGATTTATGACGAAGCAGAAGGCTGGCCGCAAGACGGTATTGTTGCTGGCACAAAATGGGAAGATATCCCTGAAGACTGGACTTGCCCAGATTGCGGCGTGTCAAAAGCAGATTTTGAAATGGTTGAAATCTAATAACGATAATCAAAGACCATCACCGTTATGGTCTTTTTTTTGCCTGTAAAATATAAATTGAGCTTGGAGTTGAGTATGCACCCGATTGTCATTATTGGTTCTGGTATGGCGGGATATGCCGTTGCACGTGAATTTCGTAAGTTAAATCCCGAACAAGAACTTATGATGATTTGTGCAGATGATGCAATCAACTATGCAAAACCGACATTGTCGAATGCTTTAGTCGGCAACAAAGCCCCTGAGCAAATTGCCTTAGGTGATGCAGCAAAAATGTCAGCTCAACTTAATATGCGAATTATCAACAATAGCTGGGTCAAAGCGATTGATGCAGCCAAGCAAGAACTGATTATTGAAAGCCACGCTCAAAGCAGCACACAAGCCTATTCAAAACTAGTTTTGGCTGTTGGTGCAAATCCGATCCGTTTAGCCATTGCAGGTGACGGCAGCGATGACATTCATGTGGTCAACAATCTAGACCACTATAAAGCTTTCCGTAGACAGCTTGCTGAACGTGATGATAAACGTGTGGTAATTTTGGGTGCGGGTTTGATTGGCTGTGAATTTGCCAATGACTTGCAAAACACGGGAGCTAAAGTGGCTGTAGTTGATTTAGCACCCCAACCCTTAGGTCGTTTATTACCCAACCATGTCGCGACACAATTCCAAGCCAAACTTGAAGAAACCGGGATTCAATTTATCCTCGGTACGACCGTTGAAAAAGTAACTCGCATTAAAAATGGGGACTATCATGTGAGTTTGGCCAATGGTCAAAGCTTAGTAGCGGATGTGGTTTTATCTGCCATTGGTCTACAGCCTGAAATTAGTTTGGCGAAAAATGCAGGTATCCATACCAGCCGCGGCGTATTGACCAATACAGGCTTGGAAACCAACCTAACCAATATTTATGCAGTCGGTGACTGTGCAGAAGTAAACGGCATGCTCCTTCCTTATGTGATGCCTATCATGCAACAAGCACGTGCACTTGCAAAAACACTAAATGGTGAGCAAACAGCTGTGCACTACCCTGCCATGCCTGTTGCGGTGAAAACTCCTGCTGCACCTTTGACAGTACTCCCTGCGCCTGTAGGAGTTGATATTCAATGGGAAACTGAAACCCTTGAAGATGGCATGATTGCCCGCGCACTCGATGCTGACGCTGTATTACGTGGTTTTGTATTACTCGGTGCAACTGCAGGCAAGCAACGCTTAACTTTGACTAAGCAGGTTCCAGACTTGATTCCAGCAGCGGTTTAAGGTTTAAATATAAGGACATCCTTATAATAATTGATGTCCTTTTTTAAGGAAGAATAACAATGAATAGTGGCCTTCAGTTCAATATCTCGCCTTATACCTCATTCATGCATGAAACTCGTGTTGACTTGGGAAATGGTATTGAATTGCATGTTGAAACTGGTGGCGACCCCGAACATCCTACAATCTTACTGATTATGGGACTTGGGGCACAAATGCTCTATTGGCCCGATTTTTTCTGTAAATCCCTGATTGATCAAGGCTATCATGTCGTTCGCTTTGATAATCGCGACATTGGCCTATCCAGTAAAATCCGCAATACAGGACCACGTTTAAATACCCTAAAACTCATGGGTCGTTTTGCCTTAGGTTTGGAAAATCAAGGCGCACCTTATGACCTGTACGATATGGCGGATGATGTTTCCCTACTTATTGATCGTATGGGACTCGACAAAGTGCATATTTTAGGTGCTTCGATGGGTGGCATGATTGCACAAATTGTTGCTGCGCGCTTTCCTGAAAAAGTCCATAAACTCTGCTTACTGTTCACCAGTAACATTCAACCCTTGTTACCGCCACCATTTCCAAAACAGTTATTTAGTCTAATTGAAAAGCCTGAATCAAACGATGAAGATGGTATTGTTAATCATAGTCTGAAAGTCTTTAATATCATTGGCTCTCCCGGTTATATTAATCAGTTAGAAGCAATTCAAACTGCACGTAAACTCTATAAACGAAGTTATTATCCAGCGGGTGTACTTCAACAGTTTTTAGCAATATTATGTACAGGCTCCCTGCTGCAACTGGATAGACAGATTCAGCACAACACCCTCGTGGTTCATGGCGCTCGTGACCGTTTACTGCCGCCAAGCCATGGCAAGGCTGTTGCAAAGGCAATTTCAGGCGCTAAATTTGAATTAATTGATGGAATGGGGCATGATATCCCACCGCATTTTATTCCATATCTTAGCGGTTTATTTGCTGATCACTTTAAATCATAAATTAGGACACTATGGCTGCATTACCATCTTTAAGACAGCTGTCATATCTAGTAACACTGTCAGAAACGCTACATTTTACTGAAGCTGCGCGTCGTTCTTTTGTCACCCAGTCAACTCTGTCTGGCGGGATTATGGAGCTTGAGCGTTTATTAGGTGGCGTTTTGGTAGAACGCGACCGTCAAAACGTGCGTTTAACTCCACTTGGCGAGCAAGTTGTCGGCCGGGCCCGAGTTCTGCTGGCAGATGCCCAAGACCTAATGCGTTTAAGTCGTGAAATGAGTGAACCTCTAACTGGCGATTTACATTTAGGGGTCATTCCAACAATTGCACCCTTCCTGCTTGCACCATTACTCGATGAAGTTCACAAGCAGTTGCCAAAAATTCAACTTCATCTACATGAAGCTCAGAGCGAAAAAATTGTTGAAAAGCTGGAACACGGCAATTTAGATATGGTCTTGCTTGCACTGCCATTTGATACTCGCAGCCTCAAAGTGGCTGAAGTTAACAAAGAGAAGCTGTGTTTGGTTTATCACAAAGCTGACCAAAATGCGGCTCAAGCAAAATCCCTAGATGATTTAGATTTGTCTCGATTAATGCTGCTTGAAGAAGGTCATTGTTTACGCGATCACGCTTTAAGTGCTTGCCCAATTGGCGAACGCAAAAATGATCATCGTTTAAAGGCCAGCTCGCTTCCAACCTTAATTGAGATGGTATCGGCGGATTTAGGCTTTACTCTACTTCCTGAGATTGCGATTCATACCAATATGATCAAAGCAAATCCAGATTTGGCGGTAAAAGAAATCGAATCTAGCCCGACACGTACACTTGCATTAGTGACGCGTAAAAGTACGCCACTGCAAAGTGAATTTGATGTCTTGCTACAAATTTTGCAGAAAATTACCAATAATCTGCATTAAGCTTGTAGTCAATGTGATCACGAAAAAGAGCGCTTATTGCGCTCTTTTTTATATCTGCTACGTTTAGCCCATTATGAAATAATGCTTCACAAAAAGAAAAAGGCTAACTCAAATGAGTAGCCTTATAGGAATACATATGACTCAATAATAATATGAACTCATAGCCTAAATAACATCTTCATACTAGCCAGATAAGTTAGAAGATAGAGTTATCTTAGGTCAGCACCAAATAATTGCACATCCCCATTTCTAGGTATTTTATTTAAAAATTCCAAGTTAAAACATTCAATTAGCCACTTTTATAGTAAAAGTACAGCTCGTGGCACAACTAACTTTCACAGCATTTCATGTATATCTAATCAACATCAATTCATTGAATATAAGAGAAGCTAAAACCATATCTCCAAATATTTATCCTCCCCCATTTGCAATCTTTTTACCATTAAATCGCCCTTCATTTTTATATAAATGAACAAAAGCAGAAGTATCGTAAATTTATCATGTATTCATTAATAGCTACATAAAACATGCATTAATTTCATAAAGCAAACAATCTAATTGGCCTAAATACTCAAATACTGTACATCCACCCAAAATAACCAACCAAAGGCCGTCAAAATAGAACAATATAAAATCACCATAATTGACAATAACTTAACTACAAATTATCAATTAAATCCCAGTTTTTAGGTATTTTTATCTAATTTATTTTATTGCATATTAGCTCAATGCAACTAGATTAAAAAATAATGGGTAAAATGTATGGCAAGTGATTTTCTCTTACTCGTCCCTGTATTGATCATCGACCATCAAGCAGTGACCTCTAAAAGCTTGATGTATGATATTTTAGAAGACTTAGGTTATCCTCAAGAACTGATTACCTTCGTCGATAATTTAACCGATGCTAAACAAAGTATTTTTAATTTATTGCCCAATTTAATTTTTTTAGTTGCCACCCAACAGTCCGATATCGCCTTTATTCATCAGATTAAAAAGATTTACCCTTCTAGTAATTTGATCGTACTGGTACAGGAACAATCGACGGATTTAACCTTTCATGCCTTACAACTGGGTGCTACAGCATACTTAGTGATTGATCAATCTACTGAAAAGATCTATCAACAATTAAAGATTATTCTTCGTGGCGGCGCAGCTCTACATCAAAGTTTTGCAACATTTTTACTCAATGAACCCTTACATCAGCAATCTGAGTGTGCAGAACAACTAAATTTAAATCCGGCTGAATACCAAATCTTAGATATGGTCAGCCATAGCGCAACCCAAGAACAAATGGTTGATGAATTAAAGCTTTCGACTTATCAAATCAATGGTTTTATTAAAAATATTTACCGTAAGCTTTATAGTTGTTCCTAAAACATAGGGATAGATCTAGCATCTAAAAATTGATACAAATCATGATGACTACTCAAAAGTTAGGAATAAATAAGGGAGCTTTTGCTCCCTATGATTTCACCGCACTACCTACTAAATATTACTTAAAGGCTTCAAGTAATACATGTTGTGAATTATGCGCCACCTCACCCGCTTTAAGCTGTGTGCGAATCCAACGACCATCGCTTTGTAATAACCAGGCCTGTTGATTGTCTTTTAAATAGTTGACTAGACCTAGCTGATAGATACGTTTTTTCAATGCCGCATCTTCAACGGGGAAGCATGCTTCAACACGATTGAATAGGTTACGATCCATCCAATCCGCGCTCGAACAATAAATTCGCGCATCGCCATTATTGCTAAAATAATAGACTCGGGTATGTTCTAAAAAACGCCCAACGATCGAACGCACACGAATATTTTCAGAAAGCCTCGGCAAGCCCGGACGTAAACAGCAAATCGAACGAATAATTAAATCAATTTGCACGCCGGCTTGTGAAGCTTCGTATAACTTATTGATCAACTGAACTTCGGTCAAGGCATTCACTTTGACAATGATTTGTGCCGTTTTACCCGCTTTGGCATTGGCAATTTCATTATCAATAAAGTTAATCAACTGAGTATGCAGTGTAAATGGTGCATGAAGTAACTTTTTCAATTTTGCCATCTTACCCATACCGGTTAATTCTTGGAAGATGCGATGTACATCTTCACAAAGATCATTATCGGTTGTGAGCAAACCATAATCCGTATAAATCCGCGCATTTCCCGCGTGATAGTTCCCTGTGCCCAAATGTACATAACGTACAAGTTTGTTATTTTCACGACGTACCACAAGGATCATTTTGGCATGGGTTTTGTAGCCCACAATTCCGTAGACCACAACTGCGCCCGCTTCTTGCAGTACATTGGCTACAGCAATATTCGATTCTTCATCGAAACGCGCACGTAGTTCAATGACTGCCGTCACTTCCTTACCATTACGTGCCGCTTCTGCCAAGACTTGGACAATTTCAGAGTCTGCACCACTTCGGTAAAGCGTTTGCTTAATCGCCAAGACTTGCGGGTCGCGTGCAGCTTCGCGCAGTAAGTTAATCACGGGTGCAAAAGATTCAAAGGGATGGTGCAGTAAAATATCCTGCTTTTGCATGGCACTGAAAATATTTTCAGACTTTTTCAATACCTTTGGAATGACAGGAATATGTGCGTCATAACGTAAATGTGGACGTTTAAAGTTTGAGAGTAACCGAGCAAGATTGACTGGTCCATCGACTTTATATAATTGCTCTTCTTCAAGGTCGAATTCATCCAGCAAATAATCATAAATATGCTGCGGGCAATTTTCAGTCACTTCTAAACGTACAGCACGACCAAAACGACGTGAGTTGAGCTCACCTTTTAAGGCTTTGGCTAAATCTTCAACATCTTCATTGAGTGCCAAATCAGCATTACGCGTGACACGGAACTGGTAACAACCTGTTGCTGTCATGCCCGGGAACAAATCAGAGACATGTTCATGAATAATTGCAGAAAGCATCACATGATGTTCTTTTCCACCTGTCAGCTCATCAGGTAAGCGCACAACACGTGGCAGTGAACGTGGCGCAGGTACAACAGCCAAATCAATTTGACGACCAAAGGCATCTTTCCCTTCTAAGGTCACAATAAAGTTCAACGACTTATTCACTAAGCGTGGAAATGGATGTGCAGGGTCTAAACTGATGGGCGTTAATACCGGAGCGACTTGTTCTTGAAAATATTTTCTTACCCAAGCCGACTGCGCAGGCGTGAGTTCACCACGGCGTAAGAAGCAAATATCTTCTTTACGCAATTTGGGTAAAATCTCTTGATTTAGAATACGATATTGACGCTCAATCGCCGCATGTGCCGTTGCTGAAATTTGGTCTAAAACTTGTTTCGGGGTTAATCCATCTGGACTACGACTTTCATTACCCAAGTCGAGTTGTTCCATCATTCCTGCAACACGAATTTCAAAAAATTCATCCAAGTTACGCGAGAAAATCAGCAAGAAATTCATCCGTTCGAGTAAAGGATGAATTGGGTCTACCGCCTGTTCGAGTACGCGTAAGTGAAAATCAAGAATTGAAAGCTCTCGATTTATATAGCGATCATTATAAGTATATTCAGTTGGTGCTTGCGCGACTTCAGCTGCGGTATTCATCTCAGACCCATATCAAAAATGTGTGATGTGCTGTGTTTAGTATGCTTCAAATTTATGACATTTTCATAAAAAAAGCCCATAAAAATGAGCTTTTTGTTCTATTTCAAAACCATCATCGAGAGAACGATGGTTTAGCTGAATTTTTTTAGTCTGGAATATGGCTATAACGCATATATTTTTGAATCATACGCTTGCGGTAATTTAACTTTCGGTCGTTGCGATTTTCATCATAATATTTCGGATTCGGCAGAATGGCTGCAATAAATGCAGCTTGCTCACGCGATAAACTACGTGAACTTTTACCAAAATAATGCTGCGTTGCCGCTTCCACACCGTAAATATTGTCGCCAAACTCAACCGAGTTTAAATAGACTTCCAAAATCCGTTGTTTCGACCACATCCGTTCCATCATCCAAGTGGCAACTGCTTCTTGGCCTTTACGAATGAATGAACGCTTATTATATAAAAATAAGTTTTTTGCCAATTGCTGAGAAATGGTAGATCCGCCAGCAACGACTTTTCCTTTGTCTTTATTGCGTTCGAGCGCGAATTGCATCCCTTCCCAATCAAAACCATGATGCTGTAAAAACTTGCCATCTTCGGCAGCCACTACAGCATGTTTTACATAGTCACTGATTTGGTCATAATCGCGCCATTCATGTTTAATCGGTTTTGAAGGCTCTGACCAGTAATCTAAACGCATCATCATCGTCGATTCTACAGGATGGGTACGCCACCAAACCAAGCTACTAAAGATCCAAAGCTGTACCAAAAGCACTAGACTGACAAGAATTAACAATGTACGAACAATAAAGGCTTTCATGTCAGTGTGTTACTCCGGCAATTCTGGTTTTTCATGTTAAGCTTATTTTTTAATATTTTGACACAGTACAAGAATAGCATGTCTGAACTTCGCCCTCCTGTTGTATCTACCAACAAACTGGAAATCCAACTTTGGTGGATTACCGCGCTGCTTATTGCCATCAATATTGGTCTATTTGGCTGGCAAGTGTTGAATGGCATGAATGCCTCCCAACCTGACACACTGGATGCATTGCGATGGGGTGCTGATTATGCACCTTTAACCTTTTTAGAGGAACCCATCCGTTTATTGAGCAGCATGTTTTTTCATTTTGGCTTAATTCACCTGATGTTGAATATGTGGGCATTGTATATTTTTGGCAGTGTTGCTGAACAAATGTTAGGGCGGGTCTATTTTTTGGGTCTGTATGTTTTGGCAGGGTTAATGGGTAGCTTATTCAGCGGCTATTTAGATATTCAAAACAGTTATACTTTATTGGCAGCAGGAACAGCAGATTCAAGCTTATTTCCTAAAATTGGTGCTGGTGCTTCAGGTGCAGTGATGGGTTTAGGCGCAGGCCTCACGGTCATTTCTCTACTGCCGATGCTGCCTCGCCAGCGATTTTATTTAGATAAAAAAACCTTGGTCATGGTGATGGGGATTAACTTGGTCATGGGCTTTATGATCAGTGGAATCAACAATGCTGCACATATTGGCGGTATGGTCATGGGCGCAGCATTGACATTTATTTGGTACTTTGGTGAGAAATTACAAAAGCCTCTGCTGTTTAAGCTCACAGGTTTGATTCTCGGTTCAATTGTAACCTATTGGTTTTATCTCCATTGCCAACAGTTGATTCAACCTATTGCTCCACTTTGGGAACATTTTATTGTGTTAATGAAACAAGCCCTAGCCGCTAAATAAACGACGAAATAAAAATGCAAAAGAGCGCAACATCTGCGCTCTTTTTTCTGTCTGCTTCTGATGGATTAGCTATTTAATTCTCTTAAACTTTCTAGGGGTGGAATATCACAAAGATAACTTAAGCGATAGCGTCCAATCAGCGCACACAACAAGGTCATCAATATAGGTAAGATCAACCAAATTCCCCAATGCGGCTGGATGAGCAGTTCCATTTTATAACTGGCAATGGCACTGATTACTTCGGCAAATAGACACGCTACGATGCCAGAAATCAAACCAATGAAACCAATTTCCATGGTTAACATCGACTTAAGTTTTTGCTTTGAACTCCCAAAGGAGCGCAATAAAGCCACTTCTTTTTTACGTTCATCCATCAGCAAATTTAAACAGGCAATCAGCACCAAAATGCCCGAAATACTGACCAATAAAGCCAAGACACTAATAATCTGAATCAGTACCGACACAATACGTTTAATTTCATCCAAGATCAGGCTAACGTCAATAAATACCGTATTGGAAAATTGTTGAATCAACTCAATCAATGATCCTTTATCAGCTTCAGGTACATAAAAGCTGCCTAAATAACTGCCGGCATTTTCATCCATAGTCTGTGGTGAAAAAATAAAGAAAAAGTTCGGGCTAAAACTCTCCCATTCGACACTGCGTAGGTTAATGACTTTCGCTTCTAACACACCTTCAGGTAAGGTAAAAGTCAGACGATCTCCAATCTGAATACCAAGCTCTTGCGCAGTTTTGGCTTCCACCGACACTTCATTGACCTGCTGAAAGGCTTTGGCACCTTGCAAAATTTGGTTATCTGCGGGAAAACTTTCTGCCTGTGTCAGGTTAAGTTCACGCCTTAAGCTGTTGTTGGTTTTGATTAAGTGATCGGCAAAGGGATGATCATTTTTCGCCACCAAGCGGCCGCGAATGTTGGGATACATTGGCGTTCCCTGCCAAGCATGCTGCTTTAGTTGTTGATTAAAATTTTCGAGTTCAAAAGGTGGCAATCCATAAACAAACTGATTGGGCGTGCCTTCAGGCAATTGCTGCTGCCAGCGCTCAAGTAGATCAGTTCGAAGGACTGCCAGCACCGTGACCAAACTCAACCCCAAGGCCAAAGCAGTAATTTGAAAGGCAGTTTGATAAGGCGTGCGCACATACATCGATATTTTTGCACCGAGGCCTTTGATTATTCTCAGGATCAACCAAATGCCCAAATACAAAATAACGCACAGCGCAATAATCGCACCCATCACCCAGAGCGTGAGTTGCAGATTTTCAGTCAGGACTACACAAAAAATAAGGAGACTCAACGTGCCTGCCAGCAACATTCCGAGCATGGAACGTGCTGAACGTTCTTGCTGACGAATCACACGTGCTGGCGGTGTTTTTAGCAGTTGCCATAAACTCGGAAAGACAAAACCGAGTAACACGATAGCACTAGTCAATATCGCCATCGGCAAAGGCCCGACCAGCATAGAAATAGCCGAAAATTGCAGTTGTAAATTCGGGATTAGCTCGAGCATCAACTGCAATAAGGCATAACCTAATCCTAAACCCAGAGCACTACCCAACAGCATCGAAATACCCAGTACAACCGCCAACAGCCCCAGATAAGCCATTAAAATTTGCTGCTTGGTTGCACCGATACAGCGCATTAAGGCAATAGCATCCTGATTTTGCTGTACATAGCGCTGACTGGTTAAGGCAATGGCAATCCCACAAAGTAAAATGGTCAAAATATTTGCCAATTGTAAGAAGGTCTCAAGATTGGCTATCGGTTTCATTAAGCGTGTATTGCCTTCACTGGCATTTCTTAGTTTTAGCGTGGTCTGCGTTTCACCCTCTACCTGATCTGTATTTGACTCAGAGCTATTACCAATTTTTTGCTTAAATAACTTTTCAAAATCCTGCGTTTGCTCGGCCGCACCGGACATCAATAAACGATATTCAATTCGACTGCCAACTTGAACCGCATTGGTACGTGCAACTTCTTGCTGCGCAATCATCACGGTTGGTGAAAAGCCACCAAAGCCCAACTCTTGATTGGAGTCATGGCTGATTTTCGCTTTGACTTTAAAAGCCGCATCAGCAATATTGACCGTATCACCGAGCTGAACATGCAATAACTCCATCGCACGTTGACTGAGCCAAACCTCACCGGCCTGAATCGGTCGATGCAAAAGCGGTTCAGTACGCAATTCTCCTCTTAATGGAAATTGTGCGTCTACCGCTTTAACATTGACCATGACAAACTGTTGATCGGTATGCGCCATGCTACTAAACATGGTGACTTTGGATTGTTTTAACTGACGGTCTGTGGCCTGCTGCTGCCATTCATCACTAATCGGATCGTTATCGCTGAGCACCAAATCTGCTGCAAGCATTTCGGCTGCTTGTAAGGCCACAGCATTTTGAATTTGCACATTGCTAAACTTTAAAGCCGTCGTTGCACTGATGGCCAAAGTCAAGGCAATCATCAGCAAATAAATGCCTGTGGTTCTAAAGCTTTGTTGTAGCAAAGGGCGAAACAGCGCAAACAGATTCATCGCTTATACTCCTCCCTGATGCTCAATCAGTTGACCTTGAACCAATTCCAAATGGCGCTGACATTGCCCTGCCAACTCCACATCATGGGTGACCAAAACCAAGGTTGTGCCCAATTCTCGATTCAATTGAAAAAGTAGTTGTTCAATCTCTTGGGCTGTCACACTGTCTAAATTTCCTGTCGGCTCATCGGCAAAAATAATATCAGGCTCCGTGACCAAAGCTCGCGCAATTGCAACTCGTTGTTGTTCCCCACCCGACAAGACTTTTGGTGTTTGCTGTGCCTGTCGCTCCAAACCGACTTTTTTCAGTAAATTAAAGGCTTTGGCTTCAGCGTCTTTAATTTTAAAGTTGGGTTGTAAACGTAAAGGCAACATGACATTTTCCAGCGCCGTTAAATGTGGCAATAACTGAAAAGACTGGAAGACAAAACCGATATGCTGCAAGCGTACTTTGGCGCGTTGTTCTTCATTGAGTTGATGAATGGCTTGCCCACAGACCTGAAGTTGTCCACCACTGGCCTGATCCAAAGTCGCTAAAATCCCTAATAAGGTGGATTTCCCAGACCCCGAACGCCCGGTAATTGCAACTTGCTCACCTGCATAAATTTCAAGGTTCAGGTTTTCAAAAATGCATAACTGTTTCTGCGGAAGTTGTATGTTTTGTGTCAATTGCTGTGCAGAAATAATCGCCTGTGGCATGATGTCAACATCTGTCTTAAGTTGGGTCATAACTTCCTTATATGCAAAATCGCATTCAAAAAATTCGTATATTGAGTTATTTACTGGGTGCAAGCCTTGGTCTCAGCCCAATGTTGCTATCTGCCAAAACCCTTATGATCGTGGGCGATAGCTTAAGTGCAGGTTATGGCATTCCCCTACAACAAGGCTGGGTGCATTTATTACAAAAACGTCTAGACCAACAGTATCCGAAACAACATAAAGTGGTCAATGCGAGTGTAAGCGGTGAAACCACCAGCGGTGCTTTAGCACGACTGCCAAAATTATTGCAAACCCACCGTCCAGATGTGGTGGTGATTGAACTTGGGGGAAATGATGGTCTGCGTGGGCAGCCACCGATACAGATTCAAAAAAACTTAGCGCAATTGGTACAAAAAAGTCAGCAGACCAAAGCCAAAGTAATTCTGTTTGGTATGAAAATTCCGCCCAATTACGGCACAGCATACAGTGCTGCATTTGAAAAAAATTACGCTGTCGTCAGTCAGCAATATAAGATCAAACTCTTGCCATTTTTTATGCAAGGCATTGCGGGACAGAAAACTTTAATGCAAAAAGATCTCATTCATCCCAATGCCAAAGCACAACCCATTTTATTAAACAACGCCTATCCTTATATTAAAGCCAGTCTCTAAAAATGACTTTTTCATTGAAGTATAGACAATAAAAAAGCGCTCAATCAGAACGCCCTTTTAGTATTCATTTGGTCTAGCTTAATGCTCAGAAGTCGTAAAAACTGACTTCACCGGTTTCTAGTGAATATTCTGCACCTACAACTTTTAATTTACCTTTTGCGATTAAGCTTTCAAGCACCGCAGAGCCATGTCGAAGTTGATTCACTGAAGCAAATACATTTGAACGTACCGCGTGCATAGATAGTTTTTCTAAGTCATCTTTTAATTCAGTCTGCATTAAAATTTCGACCGAAGGACGTACGCGGTTCACAATTGACATCAGGTTTGCAGATGGAGGTGTTGCTGGATTGGTTAGTGCTTCAATAGTCGAGTGAATTGCACCGCAATGCGTATGACCCAATACAATCACCACAGGACAACTAAAACTTTCAGCTGCGAATTCCACACTGCCCACTTGTGATGGTGCAACGATATTGCCTGCAACACGAATCACAAATAAGTCACCTAAACCTTGGTCAAACACCATTTCAGCAGGAACGCGTGAATCTGAACAACCCAAAATAATTGCAAATGGCTCTTGGCTTCCCGCCATTTCAGCACGTTGCTGGTGCGTCAAAAGCTTAGCATGATTCGTTTCACCGTTTACAAAACGTTGGTTCCCTTTTTTTAAACGATCTAAAGCTTCTGCTGCTGTTAGCATGTTCCGATTACTCTTGTTTAAAGTTGGAATATTTTAATCCCACTCTGGTAGCTTGTCACTTGCAAAAAGAATAGCTGCTGTTTTTTTGTCTATCCACTCTGTTTGATACAAAATGCCATTCGGCATCTCACGAAATAAAATCACATTTCCAGTCATGGTTCTCATTTTTTTAATCACAACACAACCTAGGTCAAAAAACTAATCCGTGACAAAGACCATTTTTAATTTACAATATATTTCATAAATATACAGTTTAGCCATTTGGGCTAATGTCGATAATTGTCAGATCAATGATCATAAAAATGTATCAATTATATTTTTGGGGATAAACGTCAATGAAAGGAAGTCATTCGAACGTTTTGAGCATATTCAAGCTGGCAATGTTCAGTTGTATGATGTTTTCGAGCGTTAATGGTCTAGCAGCAAATCCAACACCAAGCACCAAAAGTGCTACAACCTCCAACATTTTACAAAATTATCTCAGCCAAGACCGTAAAGCGGCAGGTTTAGTGTCACGTACCGTTCAAGTCGGCAATGTCATGTGGAGCTATAGTGAAGGTGGTCTTCGCAGCAAACCGGCAATTTTATTGATTCATGGTCTTGGCGGCACACGTGACAATTGGAATGGTGTGGCACATTTCTTAACACCGTATTATCACGTGATTATTCCCGACTTACCTGCCAATGGCGACACTCATGTTCCCGCAAACTTTGATGTTTCTGTGCCGAATGTGACTGAGCAATTGCGCCAGTTTGTGGTCAAAATTGATATTGAAGATAAACTGAATGTTGCCGGACATTCTCTAGGTGGGTCGATTGCAACGGTATATGCCTCACAATATCCATTTGATACGCAAAGCCTATTTTTATTAAATAGTGCCGGGATTTATAAACAGGCCAATACCAGTTATGCCCGCAATCCGTACTTGCTGAAAAATTTAATTGTGTCAAAACCCGGCGACTTAGATGACGTGATGCATAAGCTAATGCAAAACCCACCCGAAGTTCCGACGCCACTCAAGAAAGCACAAGAAAATGTCTTGATTGCCCGCGCACCACAAACCAGCAAAATGATTGATCAAGTGGTAACACTCAATCGTATTTATACGCCTGAAACTTTCGCTCGCCTGACCCGTACAGTAGAAGCACCCACTCTGATCCTGTGGGGCAAGCAGGATAAAATTTTTAACGTCGAAGTGGCGAGTGAATTAAAATCATTATTGAAACGTGCGGAAGCACCTGTCATCCTTAATAATGTTGGCCATATGCCAATTCTTGAGGCTGAGCAGGAAGTCGCGGATCATTACCTCCCTTTCCTTGCAAAAAGTCAGAAGTTTAAAAATCCGCTGGCGGATAAGTTAATTCAGCTCAACTGAGTATTCGCCGCACTTTTATCGCCCGCTGAACAGGCGATCAGGGACAGTATGCAGAAAAACCCGATGATTGAGCAGCTGATTGAGGCTCAACTAGACTTTTTAGACCACAACTTTTCGCAAACTGAAACTGTTGCATCCGAATTTACCCAATTTTATCAATGGTTCCGTAAGCAACCTTTGCAGAAAATTTGGAATTTTGAGCAAATTAATGCGCTCATTCAAAAGCAAATTTTAAATACCCAAGCCAGTCAATTTCTGATTGATCAAATCGCTGAACATATTAAATTTGCCTTGATTCATCCTGCCAATGACCAGACCAGTATTGCAGAAATTTTCCCTGTTTTGACTGTCGACAAAATCGCTCAATATGTGGCCAGTAAGAAAGATCATCGTCAACGTCTGATTCATACTATGGTGAATAATCCAGCATTTTCAGCCATGATTACCCAACTGATCCAGCATGCCATCCAAGACTATTTGGACAATTCAGTAATTGCCAAGTCAGTGCCCGGTGTCTCACGCTTTATGAAAATGGGTAAATCGGTGTTGGAAAATGTCACAGATACCAATCTCGACAGCACCATCAGCAAATACCTACAAAAGAATATTTTAAAGCTCAGTCAAATGAGTGAAACTGTACTGAATCAGCATTTTGATGATGACAAGCTGTACCATTTCCAAGCCAATTTATGGCATAAAATCAAAGCGATGCCTGTTTCTGTCTTTAGAAACTATATTGAAGTACAAGATCTGCCACAAACCGTTGATTTAGGCCATGAAATCTGGGACTTTATGCGTCAATCGGACTATATGAAGCAACAAGTTCACGATGGTCTTTATGCTTGGTATGTGCGTAATCAGGAGCGTCCTTTTGATTTACTGCTCCGTGATTTAAATATTGATGAATCATTAATTCAACATGAATTACATGCTCTACTAAATCCAATCATTCAGCATATGATTGGTTCTGGCTATTTGCGTGAACGCTCACGTCAGTATTTGGCACAATTTTATTATGCTGAAGACACCTTAAAAATTTTAGGCATTGAATCTTAAAAATTAAGTATAAAAAAGCCGCGAATTCGCGGCTTTTTTATACTCAGACTTATTTGAAATAAGCCCCTTCAGTATTACTGTGGTCCGTTTGGTCAACCACACGCATTAACTCAGGTATATGCTGTTTAAGCGTTGTTTCCACACCTTGTTTCAAGGTCAAGTCAATCGATGAACAACCTTGGCAACCACCACCGAATTTAAGTACCGCCGTTAAGCCATGCTCTTCATCTTCAACCACTTCCACCAACGCACAGTTACCGCCATGCCCTGCGAGACCTGGGTTAATTTCAGACTGCAACACATAAGTAATACGTTCTTCTATCGATGCATCTGGTCCAACGCGTGGCACTTTAGAGTTCGGTGCACGGAATGTTAGCTGACCACCAAAACGGTCTTTGTTGTAATCGATTACAGCATCCAAAAGATACGGAATAGACGGTGTATCAATAAAAGCAGGGAAATCTGGATAATCCTGCTTATAGTCAGTCGGTATCACTTCTTCAGGCGCACTGTAAGCCATACAACATTCAGCACGAGGTGTACCCGGATTTTCCACAAAAACACGCACACCAATCCCCGGTGTATTTTGTTTCTCCAAAAGATCTTTCAAATACTCTTGAGCATTTGGCGTAATCAATAGGTTTGGAATTTCTTCAGCAACTGCTGTGCTGTTGTTTTCAGTCGACATTACAATATTTCCTCAAGCTGACGCCGCTATTTTAACTTAAGATGCGGGGCATTAGAAAAAAATCAACTAAAATTGTCGGAATTATTCTGAAAGTTCACGCTTTCATTGATTTTAATGGCATTATTGAGAACAAATTTTAACAAGTCGAATAGTCATTTATGTTGGGTTTACCGTTTAACCACACCGTGACCATTATTCTGATTACCGTGGTGATCTCACTCATTGCATTTTCAAATCAGAAAGTGATGAACCGTTTATTGTTTTGGCCGCCTGCATTGCAACGTGGTGAATACGATCGCTTTATCAGCCATGGTTTTATTCATGCCGATGGTGCGCACCTACTGTTCAACATGATTACCTTGTTTTTCTTTGGTTCGGTCATTGAGAGCTTTTATCGCCAATACTTTTTTGACATGGGTTTTGTGCTGTTCTATTTGGGCGGGCTAATTGCGGCTATTATTCCAAGTTATCTGAAGCATAAACACGATACACACTGGGCAAGCCTTGGTGCTTCCGGTGCTGTTTCAGCAGTATTATTCGCTTATATTTTGTTTGAACCATGGAAACTGATTTTTGTTTTCTTTATCCCAGTGCCTGCCATTATTTTTGCAGTGCTCTATGTGGCTTATAGTATTTGGTCGGGTAAACGCGGCAACAGCAATATTAACCATAGTGCACATTTGTGGGGCGCTGCCTACGGTGTGATCATGACCATTATTCTTGAACCAAAATTGATTCCCCACTTCTTAAGTCGATTAATCAATATTCCCTTCTAAAGCGTCAAATCATCAGCCTGAATCTTTGTTATTTTGGGCTGATATTTTTTAAAACCTTCAAAAATAAAATCCTATTTTTAAGTTCAACCCGCAGTTTGAAACTTTGCTTTAAGCTTTTCACCTACTTATTTCTTGCAATTTCTCCCCTCTTATACAATTTCACAGCATATTGAAACTCGATATTGCCTCTCCCTGATTTAAGCTAAAAGGTCAGAATAAAAAGGGATTATCTATGAAAATAATGGCGATAAGCTTTAGTTTAATTCTCTCTAGTTTACTGAGCGCATGTGCTGTACATACCCGTGAAGGCAGTATTGTGGTTGACCCAGATCGACATCATTCTCCATATTATCATCCACAAGAAGATTTTTGCCCACTTGGACAAGCGAAAAAAGGGCGTTGTTAAGCCTCCCTTACCTGCTTCAACTTAAGCCTCTCGATGAAAGCTTTTTCAAAATTTCACGCCAAAATTACTGCCGTATACGCGACTAAAGTTCACAAAACCACAGGACAAATCATATAAATTTGGCACTTTATGTCACCCCAATTTTCAATTTGGCATAGATAATGTATACATCTGTATATTAACAACAATACCAGTTGAGATATTTTGCATGTCTAGTTCACTTGAAGGGCTTCAGTTCCCGATTTCGCCATCACATCAAAAACCAAGCACCTCTAAAACCGGACGTGAAATTATTTCAGAAGCACTGGCTTTAGTTGATCATCAAAGTTCGGTTCGTGCAAAACAAGAAAAAAACTGGCGTAAAAAATACCCTGAATATTTCAAAGCGTTGGTTGAACAAGGTATTCAAACTACTGATGCAGCGATTACTATTGCAGAGCAAGGCCTAAATAAAGCTCATCATATTTTTGAGTTCTATCGAGACAATCAGAAATTCTCACTCAAAGACATGATGACGCTTCCCGCTACGCCACTGCATAGCATTAAATTCAAAGGTGAAAGCACTGCTGCACCTGAGTGGTATGTGCCCTATCATGGCCAAAAGCTCCAAGGCGATGCGCTGCTACAACAAATTCAAAAGTGGTTAGATGCCGGAATCATTGAAGCAAGCCATGCTGATGCGCTTCATGCAGCCGTTGCACATCCTGAATGGTTTGATTTGTCTGACCGTACTATGGTGCTGTTTGGTGCAGCCTCGGAAGCTGGTCCACTCACTTGGCTGGCCAAATGGAAAGCCAATATTGTGGCAATTGATCTGAACAATGAACGTGTGTGGGACCGCATTTTAACCACGGTTCAAGCCGGCAATGCAACGTTATATGCGCCTAGCAATGAAGCGATAAATGAAGACACGCCTATTCAAGTGTTAAAACAAAAACTCGGTGCAAACTTGCTTACGCAAACGCCTGAAATTGCACAATGGTTAGTACAAAATGAGCACCCATTAGATTTAGCCGCGATTGCTTATTTGGATGGTGAAAAGCATGTCCGTGTTGCTATGGCAATGGACAGCATTATGGATTATGTCAGCCAGCAAAAGGCAGATACCAGCCTGATGTTTATGTGCACGCCGACAGATGTGTATGCAGTGCCTGAAGAAATTGTGACAGCGTCACAGGCAAAATTCCAAGATCGTGCCCCTGCACAAAAGCTGCTTACCCAAAGTATTGCCAAAGTTTCGGGGCAGCATTTCTTTAAACAAAATAATGCTCAAATTACCCATTCAGAAAATGGTAAGGCTTATGGCATTGCCGACTGTCTCGTGGTTGAACAAGGTCCGAACTATGCTTTAGCCAAACGCATTCAGCAATGGCGCGCGACATTGGCTCGTCAAAATGGACAACGGGTCAGCATTAATATTGCACCGTCAACCACCACACACTCCGTGACGAAAAATCCATTACTCAAAGCGGCATTTAATGGTGCAAGTTTATTTGATGTGGAGTCGTTTAATCCTGAAACCACCAATGCACTGATGGCAGCGCTATGGATTCATGACCTGCGTAATCCTCAGTCAGTGGCGAACCCTGAAACACCATTGGATCATCCATTAGAGTTGATGATGTCTGGCGCGAACCATGGCGGTTTATGGCGTGTGGCTTATCTTGCACGTACCGCTTTACCTTTTGCTGCGGTCTACGGCTTTGCTACGGAAAAATTACCGAAAGGTTTGCTGAATAAACTGAAAAAATAAGTCTCTCCACCTTCATCCTCTCCTGAACATTATTTAAAGCAGCAGCTTCAATGTGTTCAGTGAGCGGAACTTAAGAGCATAAAAAAACGCTGCCGAAGCAGCGTTTTTTTATGCAGTTGAATCAGATTAAAACACTTTAAGGAATAACCAATACAAGCACCCTGATAAACAGATGGTTGCCGGTAAAGTGAAAATCCATGCCGAAAGAATGGTTTTCACCGTGTTAAAGTTAAGACCTGATTTGTTCGCGACCATAGTCCCCGCAACAGCAGAGTTCAATACGTGCGTTGTTGATACTGGCATACCCAAACCATCTGCTGCAGCAATGGTTGACATCGCAACAAGCTCAGCCGACATACCTTGACCATAGGTCATATGGTTTTTACCAATACGCTCACCCACCGTCACCACAATACGTTTCCAGCCGACCATTGTGCCTAGACCCAATGCCAAGGCAACTGCAACTTTCACCCATGTTGGAATGTACTGTAAGAATGAATCCAGATTACTGCGATATTCTTTTACAGTCTTTTGCTGTGCTTCTGCCATCGCAGGAAGTTGCTCAGCTTTATCGAGACGTTTAAAGGCCGTGGTACTTAAATACATGTCATTACGGATCGAAGAAACTTCCTGTTCTGGAATATCTTTTAAGTCTCCATACTGACCCACGCGCTCACCCAAATGATCGGTCATACTTGCCAATGCAGGTACAACTTGTGCATTTAGCTCTTTGGTTTGAATGTATTTGGTTAAAACTTCACGCGCTTGTTGATCTGGAATATCGTCATGCTGTGCATGGATCGCCGTTGCTGTTTGCACAGATAACTGTTGGAAAGACTGGATATGTTGTTGATCCAAGTTTTTATTCAGTGAATACGCCAGTGGCACACAACCAATCAAGATCAACATGATCAGGCCCATGCCTTTTTGACCATCATTTGAACCATGCGCAAAACTTACGCCCGTACAGGTGAAAATCAGAACTGCACGAATAAGTGGTGGTGGTGGCTTATTTCCTTCAGGTGGCTGAAAAAGTTCAAGTTGTTTACGGAAAATTCTTTTCACCAACAGGAACACAAGTGCTGCAAATGCAAAACCAATCAATGGTGAGAACAATAAAGCCTTACCAACTTTCAGCACTTGCTCCATATCTACACCGCTGGCACCACCACCTGCATTCAGCAAATAGTTCATGATGCCCACGCCAAGAATTGAACCAATTAAGGTATGCGAACTAGACGCTGGAATGCCGAGGAACCATGTTCCCAAGTTCCATAAAATCGCAGCAATCAACATGGCAAAGACCATGGCGAAACCCGCGCCAGAACCCACATTCATGATCAGTTCGACGGGAAGCAAGGCAATAATGCCATAAGCCACTGCACCACTTGCGACCATTACACCCAGAAAGTTACAAAAACCCGCCCACATAACGGCGACAGGTGCAGATAAGGCATTGGTATAAATCACCGTTGCTACAGCATTGGCTGTATCGTGAAAACCATTCACGAACTCAAAACCGAGTGCAATAAATAACGCCGTTCCCAATAAGATCATGGAATAAAGACTTAATGCGGGAACGTGTGCCAAATCAGAAGTTAATTGAAAGCCGATATAAATCAGCGTCGAAATAATGACCGTCAAAAATACCGGCATAAAGAATTTTGGGGTAGGCACATGAACATTCGTCGACTTTTCTGTAGTCGACGTGTGTGCTGAATCTACGGGAGTTTGTTTAGAATTCATGCAGGCAAGAATAGAGGATTTTAGAATCCCCATATTGTTCAATTTAATTGTGACAATTATATGACAAAGTGCTGCCTTATAAAGCAATATTTCATGCTTTATTTCTATTTAGCACCATACTAAAACCGACCATATCACTCTACTTTTATGAAACAAATCAATATTTTATTTACAAAGTATAGGTCGTCTTTAGTTTGAAACCCTATGTTTCAACATATATTTCAGTTCGTCTTCTTTCTTGTCATAAATGCCCACCCTCCTGCTTGTTTTCCAAGCATGCCTGAGCAATATGACAAATTCATGAAGCTTTCCATACATTTAGATTAAATATAAAAGAGATCAAATTTGTTTAATTAATCAACAGTTCAATAAATTGTGTTCGACGATGTTCAGTGATTATCAATAAAACTGCTCTAAATTCTGTTAATATATTTGCCGATTTTATATTCCATCGGATTGGGGTTATTTATGTCCACGCTTACCACCCTAAAAGAGCTGCTCGCTCAACGAATTCTGATTATTGATGGTGCGATGGGCACCATGATTCAGCGTCATAAACTCGAAGAAGCTGACTATCGTGGTGAGCGTTTTGCAGATTGGGCATCCGATCTCAAAGGCAATAATGACCTTTTGGTATTGACGCAGCCACAGATCATTCAAGGCATTCATGAAGCTTATCTTGACGCTGGCGCCGATATTATTGAAACCAACTCATTCAATGGTACACGCGTTTCCATGTCGGATTACCACATGGAGGATTTGGTTCCGGAAATTAACCGTGAAGCCGCACGCCTTGCCAAAGAAGCTTGCCAAAAATATTCAACCCCAGACAAACCACGTTTTGTGGCAGGTGTACTTGGGCCAACATCGCGTACTTGTTCAATTTCACCGAATGTAAATGACCCTGCATTCCGTAACATTACTTTCGATGCGCTGAAAGAAAACTATATTGAAGCGGCACATGCGCTGATTGAAGGCGGTGCGGACATTCTATTGATCGAAACCGTATTCGATACCTTAAACTGTAAAGCCGCGATTTTTGCAGTGAAAGAGGTCTTTAATCAACTTGGCTACGAATTACCCTTGATGATTTCAGGCACGATTACCGATGCTTCAGGCCGTACCTTAACCGGCCAAACAGCGGAAGCTTTCTGGAACTCTGTTCGTCACGGTGATTTATTGTCGATTGGTTTTAACTGTGCCCTTGGTGCAGATGCCATGCGTCCACACGTGAAAACCATTTCTGATGTAGCGGATACTTTCGTTTCAGCGCATCCAAACGCGGGCTTACCAAACGCTTTCGGTGGTTATGATGAAACTCCGGAAGAAACCGCTGCATTTATTAAAGAGTTTGCTGAAAGCGGCCTGATCAACATTACGGGCGGCTGCTGTGGTACCACACCAGATCATATCCGCGCGATTTACAATGCGGTAAAAGATATCAAACCGCGTCAAGTGCCTGAAACTAAACCTGCGTGCCGTCTCAGTGGTTTAGAACCGTTCAACATTACCAATGAATCGTTATTTGTGAACGTCGGTGAACGAACCAACGTGACAGGTTCGAAAAAATTCCTGCGTTTAATCCGTGAAGAAAACTTTGCCGAAGCTTTAGACGTTGCACAACAACAAGTTGAAGCCGGTGCTCAGGTCATCGATATCAACATGGATGAAGGCATGCTAGATTCAGAAGGCGCAATGGTGCATTTCTTGAATCTTGTAGCATCTGAACCTGAAATTTCTCGTGTGCCAATTATGATTGACTCATCAAAATGGGAAATCATTGAAGCGGGCTTGAAATGCGTACAAGGTAAAGCTGTAGTGAACTCAATCTCCTTGAAAGAAGGTTATGACGAGTTCGTACATAAAGCACGTCTATGCCGTCAATACGGTGCGGCCGTAATTGTCATGGCCTTTGATGAAAATGGTCAAGCCGATACTGCTCAACGCAAAAAAGAAATCTGTAAACGCTCTTATGATGTTTTAGTGAATGATGTTGGCTTCCCTGCTGAAGATATTATTTTTGACCCGAACGTGTTTGCCGTAGCAACAGGGATTGAAGAACATAACAACTATGCTGTGGACTTTATTGAGGCAACAGGCTGGATTAAACAGAATCTGCCGCATGCGATGATTTCAGGCGGTGTGTCTAACGTATCGTTCTCATTCCGAGGGAACGAGCCTGTACGTGAAGCGATTCACTCAGTGTTCTTGTACCATGCCATCAAGCAAGGCATGACCATGGGGATTGTCAACGCAGGTCAAATGGCGATTTACGATGATATCGACAAAGAACTAAAAGCTGCGGTTGAAGATGTCGTCCTGAACCAAAATCAGGGTGAAAGCCATCAAGATGCCACTGAAAAACTGCTTGAAGTTGCGGAAAAATACCGCGGTCAAGGTGCTGCTCAAAAACAAGTAGAAGACCTTGAATGGCGTAAAGAAAGTGTAGAAAAGCGTCTTGAACATGCACTGGTTAAAGGCATCACGACGTTTATTGATGAAGATACTGAAGAAGCGCGCTTAAAGTCTGTACGTCCTTTAGATGTAATTGAAGGCCCGTTGATGGACGGCATGAACGTGGTCGGTGACTTGTTCGGTTCGGGCAAAATGTTCCTGCCACAAGTGGTGAAATCTGCACGTGTAATGAAACAAGCCGTAGCATGGCTGAACCCGTACATTGAAGCGGAAAAATCTGGCGGTCAATCCAAAGGTAAAGTGCTGATGGCGACGGTCAAAGGCGACGTACACGACATTGGTAAAAACATTGTTGGCGTGGTTTTAGGCTGTAATGGTTATGACATTATTGACCTCGGCGTGATGGTGCCTGCGGAAAAAATCCTACAAACTGCGATTGATGAAAAAGTCGATATTATCGGTCTGTCAGGTTTAATCACCCCATCATTGGATGAAATGGTCTTTGTTGCCAAAGAAATGCAGCGTAAAGGCTTCCAAGTACCTTTAATGATTGGTGGTGCAACGACGTCTAAAGCGCATACTGCTGTAAAAATTGATCCGCAATATTCCAATGATGCAGTGATTTATGTTGCAGATGCTTCGCGTGCAGTAGGTGTGGCAACGACTTTATTATCGAAAGAAATGAAGCCTAAGTTTGTGGAAGATACCCGCGCTGAATATGAAAAAGTGCGTGTGCGTATTACCAACAAACAGCCAAAAGCAGCCAAACTGACTTATGCAGCATCGATTGAAAATGGCTTGAAAATTGACTTTGCAGCCAATGCGCCTGTGAAGCCAAACTTTATTGGTACGCAAACGTTGACCAATTATCCGCTTGAAACATTGGTCGATTATTTTGACTGGACACCGTTCTTCATTTCATGGAGTTTAGCAGGTAAATTCCCTGCAATCCTGAAAGATGAAGTGGTGGGTGAAGCTGCAACTGACTTGTATGAACAAGCGCAGACGATGCTAAAAGACATTATTGAAAATAAACGCTTTGATGCACGTGCTGTGTTCGGTATCTACCCTGCCAACCGTTCAGCGGCGGATTCGGTTGAAGTTTATGATGAAACTGGCGCAACAGTAACGCATACTTTTGAGCATATCCGTCAGCAGTCAGATAAAGTGACAGGTAAACCAAACTTATCATTGGCTGACTTTGTCGCGACCAAAGAGCAAGCGGAAGATTGGTTAGGTGGTTTCACCGTGTCGATCTTTGGTGCTGAAGAAATGGCCAATGAATACAAAGCCAAAGGCGATGACTATTCTGCAATTCTGGCACAATCTTTGGGTGACCGTTTTGCCGAAGCTTTTGCCGAGCATTTGCATGAGCGCATCCGTAAAGAATTCTGGGGCAACCAAGCTTCTGAAACTTTAAGCAATGAAGAATTAATTAAAGAGAAGTATGTCGGTATCCGTCCTGCACCGGGCTACCCTGCGTGTCCTGAGCATTCTGAAAAAGCGCCATTGTTCGACTGGTTAGGTTCTACCGACAAGATTGGTACGCAGTTGACCACAAGTTTTGCGATGTGGCCACCTTCATCTGTCAGCGGTTTCTATTATGCAAACCCTGAAAGCCAATACTTTAACGTGGGTAAAATTGCAGGCGATCAGCTTGAGGATTATGCGCAGCGTAAAGGTTGGACATTGGATGAGGCGAAGCGTTGGTTAGCGCCGAATTTGGATGATTCGGTTTCTTAATTGAATTGAAAAAATCCCCTCGAATGAGGGGATCTTTTTTGTTTTGAGATCTTTGATCCTCTCTAAACTCGCCCTTTTACAAAAAAGGACTTTCACGTATTAATAGAATTACGTGACAGCCCTCGCTTTTTAAAGGGAGGCTGGGAGGGATTTATATTATTAAGTGTATCAGCTTGTATCTAACCTGACAGGCACAATAAAAAATGGGTAACTGTCAGATCGGGTTTGAGATGCAAGCTAGTACAATTAAAACTAATCCCATACTTTACCCCTCAACTTTTATAAAGAATAAATATAAACTAATCCACCAACCTTAATTTCTTCAGCCTCGCCCGAATCCCGCCCGCTTGACGATTGTGCCGTTTTGCAATTTCCTTAATCGGCAGCTTTTCATCCATAAACGCATCAATTAAACGGACTTCTTCATCCTCCGTCCATTTCTGCCCAATCATGGAGTCATTTACTATTCCGGTATCTTCTTCCACAAGAATTTCTTCAGCTTTTTCAATACTGACTTCTACTGGGCGCTCTGCAAGCTCAGCCAAATGTGCAGTTTGCTCGTAAATTTCTTTCACATCTGCAAGAAAACCTTTATTTTCACAGCCTAAAATAAACAGCTTATTCTGTGCGCGTGTCATACCTACATAGGCCAGTTTACGCTCAGAATCTAAGTCCCGGTTTTCACCGATACGTGGCATGTAATCTAAGCCAACAAAAAATACATGTGGAAACTCCAAACCTTTAGAAGACTCCACATTCATAATTTTGATTGAGTTTTTATTTAAATCTAAAGCTTTTTTATCTGCACTGCTAAAAATGAACTCAGCCTCTGCATTAGGCACATAACTATTTAACTTTGCTTTCAACTCATTCACAAAAATATCGTATTCAGCAGATTTTGCCTGCAAAACAGCAATATCTCGCGGTGCAGTCCCTAACTTTAATAATTGTCGGATTTTACGAGCAATCAAATCTACTAAATGACGGACATCATTTTCATGATAAATACTTGGATATTCTCCTGTTTTACACTCACCCGTATCGGGATCTAAAACACGGTCATATTCATCACTATTTTGCAGACTATCTAAAAGTTTAGGGTTCAAAAATGCTTTGGCAATATCTAAAATTTCTTTGGTATTGCGGTAACACTTATACAACTCAACTGGCTTTTTACCCTGTACTTGCAATCCTACCGAACGCCAACTTGGTTTCTTGCGATTAAAAATATTCTGCGCAGGGTCATAGCAGAACAAAATATTATTGGTTTCTGGTTTGACCAATTTAGACAGGCCAATAATCCACTCCTGAGCAAAGTCCTGCCCTTCATCAATTAAAATGGCATCAAACTGTTTGTTCTCAGCAAAGCTGTCTTGTTCTAGATAATCCAATAAAATTTGCCCGACACGGCTGTTATAGTCTGACTGCTTTTCCTGCGGCAGCATGGATAAATTGGCGCGGGTCAGCTGCTTCACTAAAGCATGAAAATTGAGGACTTCAATTTTGTCATTGAAGTCATCGCCAAACATCTGACGCAAATGATTGCATAAGGAATTGTTATAACAAACCACCAATATTTTATATTCGGGATTGATAGTTTTTAAATATTTGGCGCGGCAGGCCAAAACCAACGTTTTACCGCTGCCCGCCACACCTTTTAAAATACGGTGTCCATCACCGATATTTTTCGCAATAGATTCCTGTGATAAATCTAAAGCCTTCACCTCTTGTGGCTCAACAGCGAATAGCTCGTCCTGCTTGAATTCATTGACACGAATTTCAGGGAAAATCATATAACGCAGCAGCTTTTCTTCGGCAAAATTTAGAGGCTCAAAGGGAAAAGCCACATCCTTAAACGCATGAATTAGCTTTTGTTTAAAAGTTTTATTTTCAGCAATTAAACGTAAATCATCTTTATAAATGGTTTTATGTTCGGAGCTAATTGCAGGGAAACTTAGCCCAATATCATCTGCTTCTTCTCGCTTTAATTCTGTATAAATCACACAACTGCTGATTGGAAACTTCACATTGCCTTGATAAGGCCCACTGTTTTGCAAAAATACCGCGGTCTTTTTAAATTGATTCAGAATATTGAGCATGCACTTGCGTACCTGCAATTCTGGGTTCTGCACTGAAACCGTTTTATGGTCATTTTTAAGGTAAAAATTCCCAGTAAATGTTTCTGGATTCAGCGTTTTAAAACGTTCTTTGGACCAATCTTTCACTTCAATGACCAGCAAACCATGATTCGGCAGCCAAACAATGAAATCGGTATAACGGTTTAAGGCCTTAGGCTCATGCCAGATAATGGCATTTTCATCTTGAAACACATGTTCAAGTAATTGATAGACTTTACGTTCCCCACTGCTGGCTGATTTTAATTGTTGTATGCTTGGGGGAATCAGTTCAGCCACGGTATTCGTTCTCTAAATCTTAATTAATCAAGTAATTACTTAAATAAATTATAACCAAATAAATGTATTAATAAAGCTAGACCAAAAGATTAGTAAGAAAATTTAAGCACAACACTTTAGCATTCAAACAAAAGTATAAAACACTTAACCTCTCTGAATGAAATCTGAAATAGCACTCTAGATTATTCAGACGTTAATCACGTTCGAATTTTAGTTCTTTATTCAATTTTTTAAGTAAAAATGCTCATACATCACTGTGGTTTTTAATAAAAATTAAATTACATAAATAATTGTTTTATATTTATTTTAAATAAAACCCGTCTACTCTACTCGTTCTCTATATCTGTTCCTGCAAAACGCCGACTTAAGTTTGAATTAAGCTAGCGTGTATTTAATAACAACATTAAAAAGAACAATGCTGAAACGATGCTATATTCAACACCACGTTTTTTACTGACTCAAGCTCTTATTTTAGGTTTAAGTTTCATCCTATTGCTTTGGTTATTCCCTGTAGGTGGCACAATTGATCAATCCCTCATTCAACCTTGGGTCGATTCACATGGTAGCTTTCCACTACGTAATGATTGGTCACTTGCCGTTTTAAACCATCGCTATGTGAAGGATATTCTAATTGCAGTCTATGTATTTTACCTTCTCGCGTGGGTATGTAGCTTTAAAGTGTCCAGCTTAAAAGCTCAACGTTTTGAACTCGGCTATTTCTTTTTTGTCGCGATTTTAAGCACCGCTGTTATCGGCTTAATTAAATCGCAATCCGCTCATGCATGCCCGTGGAATATGACGGTCCCAACCGCCCAAGGATTTATGTGGAATTTTTCAGCGACACATGGTCACTGTTTCCCCGGTGGTCATGCCGCGACTGGCTTTGCTTTGATGACTGGTTTTTTTGCGTACCGAATCTACCGTCCTGCCCGCGCTTATTTTTTCTTAATGACTGGGCTAATTTTAGGCTTTGCTTTTGGTTGGGCACAGATGATGCGTGGTGCACATTTTCTTAGTCATAATCTTTGGACCGCTTGGATTATCTGGGCATTCAATACACTGTTTTATTGCTACGCTTATCGCTATTTCCCAAAAACGACAGCGCCAAAATCCAATAAACGTTTTGAATGGATCTAAAGTTGAATCAACCCTATCCTTTCGATTCTGCTGAATAAAAATTAAAACCTATGAAATCAAGTCAGACTTGGTTCTGGTGAAATTCAAGGTAATGATTTAATGGAATGCAAATCGTAACTTTTAAGCCACCAAGGGTTTCACTTTTGGCAAAATCCAGTTTAGCTCCAATATGCTTGGCAGCTTTATCGACAATGGCTAGGCCTAAACCACTACCAATTTCTTCATGGTTAAAAACCCGATAAAAGCGTTTGCGAATTTGTTCATATAAAGCAGAATCAATCCCAGGCCCACTGTCTTCGACCTGAACCACCGCCATGTCATCTTGCTGAAAAACTGAAACGTTAATCATACCCTGTTGCGGAGTATATTTTATGGCATTATCAATCAGGTTAAAAATAATCGAATGTACCGTTGGCTCTAGGCTATACAGTTCAATACTTTGCTGTTGCTCCATCCCAAGGTCGATATCTTTTTGCATAGCCAAATGAATCAATTGCTCAACACAATTTGCAGCTAACTGCTTTAAGTCAAAATTTTGTTTACGTTCTAATACAAATACCGACGCATCTTGTTTGGCCAAACTCAATAACTGACTGACCAGATGCTGAATCCGAATTAAACCCTTACTTAAATTCAGCAAAGCCTCATCTTGTGGAAATTTCTGTAGCAAGATCTGCATTTGTAAATTCAGTGCGGTAATCGGGGTGCGTAACTCATGGGCTGCATCGGCAATAAACTGACGCTGCTCTTGCTGAGATAAAGAGATACGTTCAAATAAATGGTTAATTTCAACAATCGTGGGTGCAATTTCTTCAGGATAAGGCGCTCGCGAAATGGGTGACAATTCAAAAGCATCACGTTTGGCCAATTCTCGTTTGAAATTTTCCAGTGGCTGTAAATTGCGTTGAATTAACCAACCCAAAGCAAATAAGGCAAAAGGAATAAAAATTGCATAAGGTAAAAACATACTGCTAGCCAGTTCTACTGCCAAATGCTGTCGCACGGACTCCTGCTGACTGACCTGAATTTGCAGATCCTCTAAAGGCAGCACATAGGTATGCCATTCATCCTGTGGTGTCGTATGGGTATAAAATCCCGCCTTTTGCATTGGTGGAACCAAAAGTTTTAACTGATGTTTTTGCTCTGCATTAGAGTCATAAGCCCATACATCGACAAATAAATCTTCTTCATGATAACGCTGATGTTGATCAAACTGACTTTGAATCGGCTTAGGATCATGTGCAGCAACGCGCTCAGCCAAATTTTGCATTTGTGCATCTAAAATTTCATTAATTTCTTCCAACGCAATGTGGTAAGCAGAAAATACCAACACGCAGCCTAATAACATACTGAAAATAGACACATAAATAATCAGTCTCTTTTTCAGAGAATAGGACTTGTGCTGCATGAAAAATCATTTCCTAATGTGTTAACCCAAACGATAACCCAAACCACGTATGGTGCGAATAAAGTCTTTGTCCAGTTTGGTTCTTAAATGGTGTACTTGACATCCTCACCTCCCTTAAACGGAGGTGATTCCTACAGCTAGACGCTTATGCCCAAGCGCAAGAATGTTCATG
>NZ_JBLZXR010000152.1:0-45101 GCF_050285345.1 Acinetobacter sp. | reverse complement strand
ACGAATGCTTGTGTGGTAAATACAAGCGTATGAAATACAAAGGCGTCATTTGTGAAAAATGTGGCGTTGAAGTAACGACTGCAAAAGTACGTCGTGAGCGTATGGGTCACATCGACCTTGCTTCTCCAGTTGCGCACATTTGGTTCTTAAAATCACTTCCGAGCCGTATCGGTCTTCTTTTAGACATGACTTTACGTGATATCGAACGTGTATTGTATTTCGAATCTTATGTTGTGACTGACCCAGGTATGACTCCAATGGAGAAATACCAACTTCTAAACGATGAAGAATACTTCACTGCGTTAGAAGAACACGGTGATGAATTCAGTGCGAAAATGGGTGCAGAAGCTGTTCAAGACTTGTTGAAAGATATCGATCTTGAAGCTGAAATTTCACGTCTGCGCGAAGAGATTCCAAACACAACTTCAGAAACGAAGCTTAAAAAAGCATCTAAACGTCTGAAATTGATGGAAGCGTTCAAAGAGTCGAACAACAAACCAGAATGGATGGTGATGAATGTACTTCCAGTACTTCCACCAGATCTTCGTCCGTTAGTTCCACTTGAAGGTGGTCGTTTCGCTACGTCTGACTTGAACGATCTTTACCGTCGTGTGATCAACCGTAACAACCGTTTGAAGCGTCTTCTTGACCTTGCAGCGCCAGATATCATCGTACGTAACGAAAAACGTATGTTGCAAGAATCTGTGGATGCATTGCTAGATAATGGTCGTCGTGGTCGTGCAATTACTGGTTCGAACAAACGTCCATTGAAATCTTTGGCAGATATGATCAAAGGTAAACAAGGTCGTTTCCGTCAAAACTTACTGGGTAAGCGTGTTGACTATTCTGGTCGTTCGGTAATTACTGTAGGTCCTACTTTACGTCTGCACCAATGCGGTCTTCCGAAGAAAATGGCACTTGAACTGTTCAAGCCATTCATTTTCGCGAAACTACAAGCTTCTGGCCAAGCAACTACCATTAAAGCTGCGAAGAAAATGGTTGAGCGCGAAACACCAGAAGTTTGGGACGTACTTGCTCACGTGATTCGTCAACATCCAGTGATGTTGAACCGTGCGCCGACACTTCACCGTTTGGGTCTTCAAGCATTTGAACCAACCCTGATTGAAGGTAAAGCAATCCGTCTTCATCCACTCGTATGTGCTGCGTTCAACGCCGACTTCGATGGTGACCAAATGGCGGTACACGTACCATTAACACTCGAAGCTCAGTTAGAAGCGCGTGCGTTAATGATGTCAACCAACAACATCTTGTCTCCTGCGAACGGTGAACCAATCATCGTACCTTCTCAGGACGTGGTCTTGGGCTTGTATTACATCACGCGTGATGCGATCAATGCCAAAGGTGAAGGCATGGTGTTTGCGGATACGGATGAAGTAAACCGTGCACTTGCAACAGGTCAAGTTGATCTACACGCTCGTGTTAAAGCACGTGTACATCAAACTGTGATTGACGAAAATGGTAACCGTGAACATCAAACCATTGTTGTCGACACAACACCAGGTCGTTGCTTGCTTTGGGAAGTTGTTCCTGAAGGTATGGATTTCCAACAAATCAACGTGGAGATGACTAAAAAGAACATCTCAAAATTGATCAACTCTTGCTACCGTAAATTGGGTCTAAAAGATACCGTTATCTTCGCTGACCAATTGATGTACTTGGGCTTCCGCCAAGCGACTCACTCAGGTGTGTCTGTGGGTATGGAAGACATGCTGATTCCACCACAAAAGCAAGCAATTATTGACAAAGCTGAAGTTGAAGTTCGTGAAATTGAACAACAATTTGAGCAAGGTTTCGTAACTGCCGGCGAACGTTATAACAAAGTTGTCGATATTTGGGCGCGTACAAACGACCAAGTAGCGAAAGCGATGATGGACAACTTGTCTTTCACAACTGTTAAAAACAAACAGGGTGAAGACGAGAAACAAAAATCATTCAACTCGATCTACATGATGTCTGACTCAGGTGCCCGTGGTTCGGCAGCTCAGATTCGTCAGTTAGCGGGTATGCGTGGTTTGATGGCTAAGCCAGATGGCTCGATCATTGAAACACCAATTAAAGCGAACTTCCGTGAAGGTTTGACAGTACTTCAGTACTTCATTTCAACACACGGTGCGCGTAAAGGTTTGGCCGATACAGCACTTAAAACTGCGAACTCTGGTTACTTGACTCGTCGTCTTGTAGACGTAGCACAAGACTTAGTAATTACTGAGCCAGATTGTGGTACTTACGACGGTCTAGTAATGACACCGTTCATTCAAGGTGGCGATGTAATTGAAAACCTTGGTACTCGTGTATTGGGTCGTGTAGTTGCTGAAGATGTGAAAAAAGCGGGTACAGAAGAAGTTCTTCTTGCACGTAACACATTGATCGATGAAAAACTTGCTGCATTTATTGAAAATGCAGGTGTCGACGAAATTAAAGTACGTTCAGTTGTAAACTGTGCGTCTACATTCGGTGTATGTGCGAAGTGTTATGGTCGTGACCTAGCACGTGGTCACCAAGTGAACCCAGGTGAATCTGTAGGTGTAATGGCTGCTCAATCAATTGGTGAGCCAGGTACTCAGTTAACCATGCGTACGTTCCACGTTGGTGGTGCTGCGAGCCGAACTTCTGCTGCAAACAGCGTACAAGTTCGTAACAAAGGTACAGTACGTTTCCACAATGTGAAAACAGTACAACACGCTAAAGGTCACTTGGTATCAACTTCACGTTCAGGTGAAATAGGTATTGCGGATGATTTAGGTCGTGAACGCGAACGTTACAAACTTCCATACGGTGCTTCAATCATCATTAAAGATGGCGAAGCTGTGGAAGCTGGCGGTATCGTAGCGACTTGGGATCCGCATACACATCCACTTGTTACAGAAGTTGCAGGTAAAGTACGTTTCAGCCAAATCGCTGATGGCGTAACTGTTACATCGAAAACTGATGATGCAACAGGTATGACGACTATTGAAGTACTTCCAGTAACTTCACGTCCAGCATCTGGTAAAGATATGCGTCCAGCTGTTGTATTGGATACAACGGATGGCGGCGAACAGTTCTACTTCTTGCCACAAAATACGATTCTGACTGTTCGCGACGGCGAAACAATTGGTGTCGGTGACGTTATTGGTCGTGTACCACAAGAATCTTCACGTACACGTGATATTACCGGTGGTCTACCGCGTGTAGCTGACTTGTTCGAAGCACGTAAACCGAAAGAACATGCGATCCTTGCTGAAATTTCAGGTATCGTGAGCTTCGGTAAAGAAACCAAAGGTAAGAACCGTCTTGTGATTACTCCGGATGATGGCTCTGAGATTTACGAAGAGTTAATTCCGAAATGGCGTACCATTAACGTGTTCGAAGGCGAGCATGTGAACCGTGGTGAAACCATTTCTGATGGTCCGCAAAACCCACATGACATCTTACGTTTGAAAGGCGAAGTTGCACTTACAAACTACATCGTGAACGAAGTTCAGGACGTATACCGTCTGCAAGGTGTAAAAATCAACGACAAGCACATTGAAGTTATCGTACGTCAAATGTTGCGTAAAGTTGAAATCACTGACGGTGGTGATACAAGCTTCATCAAAGGCGAACAAGTGGAATACATCCGCGTTGTTCAAGAAAACCAAGCTGTGGCAGCTCAGAACAAGTTCCCAGCGAAGTTTGATCGTCAATTGATGGGGATCACGAAAGCATCGCTTTCTACTGACTCGTTCATCTCTGCTGCATCGTTCCAGGAAACAACGCGTGTGTTAACTGAAGCGGCTGTAACAGGTAAAGAAGATGAATTACGCGGTCTGAAAGAGAACGTGGTTGTTGGTCGTCTGATCCCAGCGGGTACAGGTTTGGCTTACCACTTAGAGCGTCGTCGTCAAGAATCAGAAGCTGCAGAACTTGAGCTGCACAATGATTTCTCTGATGTGGATCAAGCTTTAAGTCAAGCATTCAGTGATGAGTTTAATGGTCTTTAATTAGTCTTTTAATCATTCAAAAAAAGAGACGCTTTCGGGCGTCTTTTTTTATGCAGAATATTTGGCAATTAAAGCTTTCCTAATATTGAATTATTTCCTATAGTAAAAATATAACTTCACAAATTTATTGATTTATAAACTTAAACATAACGGGTCTATTCATGAAAATTACTCAAAAACTTTTTGCGGTTTCTGCTTTGTTTACCTCTATCGCGGCGATTGCTGCACCGATGCCAAATACAATTGTCGTGCAGGATAAAGCCGTAGTCCCTGTACTCAAAACTGAAGTGGTTCGTCGTGTTGCTGGTCAGGAACCGGTACGTCAAGTCACTGCGACTGTGCTTGAAATGACGAATAAAGGTCAGGATGTCGTAGCACGTGAGATTGAACTGGCAGATCATCAAGCTGATTTTTCAGAAAAGAAATTATCTATTCCAGTGGTGCAACGTGGTGGAGTGATTGTACCGACCTCGAAAATTGAAACCAAAACCACGGTGAGGCAAGAAGGGCAAATTCTGCGTGAAAATACCCATATTGATGCCGAAGGGGTAGAGTTTAAGAAAGGTCAGGAACCGATTAAACGTACATTAAAATTAGACCAAGCTACAGATCCAGAAACAAAGGCCAAACTTTCACATGCAGTACTGACTGAAAATGGCGAAACTACGAAAGATCTCATTATTTTGAAGGAAAACGCTGAATAAGTAAGTATGGTATTAATACCGTATTTTTACAAAATGCAGCATTTCTGCTTATAGACGTAACAAGCTCTGTTTATTTGTTTCATACAATAGAATTAGACTGAATGTAACTAAAGAAGACAAGGATCATCACAATGAAAAAAGTAATGAGCGTATTCGCTGTTGCTGCGATGTCAACCATGATGCTTGCCGGTTGTGAAAGTATGTCGCCAAATGAACAACGTATTGGTGCAGCTGCACTCGGTGGGGCGATTGGTGGTGGTGTGGGTAATAATGTCGGTGGTGGTGTCGGTGCTGCTGTTGGTGGTGGTGCAGGTGCTGCTATCGGAAGTAAGACTCAACATGGCTCAAACCGTAACGCAACTTATAGTGGTGTAGGTGGTGCCATCGGATCTGCTGTAGGTAAAAGTATTTTTGGTGGCAGCTCTGGCGCTGCCATTGGTGGTGCGATTGGTGGTGGCGCGGGTGCGGCTATTGAGCAAAAACGATAATTGCTTGATGTATTTAATGAGTAAAAAGACGCTGATTCATCAGCGTCTTTTTTATTGGTGTGGATGAAGTTGTTTGCGTTGGAGAGATAAGATTTTTTGGATGTCCATAATTCGCAGACTGGTTTCATCCAAGATCTTGAGCCTATCTGTACTTAGCAAGAGTGGAAAAAATTTAATCGAAACTACTTTATTTCAGAAAATTATAACGTTAGCCCTGATCTGCACTAAAGCAAGCGTATACGCCTGCTCGATCTTTGCTGCATATTCAATGATGTTCTGTTTTGCTCTGTGTGTTGTACAGACTGGTGCAGCAAGCATATAACCAATATGAGCATGTCCATTTGCTCGATTTTTTACTATCCAGTGTGGCGTCGGTAAATTTGCATCAAACCATGAAAAATATGCGTCTGACGCATCCACATCAAAGACTAAACTAGAAATAAGACAAGGAGGATTGTGTTGTAAATACGGCATTTGAATAGCCGTTTTTTTGGGGCGTATTTTTAATCCCGTACTTAAATCATCGGTGCAGTACGGTTTATAAGGTAATTTTTCGTAAAAATTTGCTGAAAATTGCGTTTTATTGAGCATGAAACACGTCCGAGTGTTGCATTGGCTCAAAACATCAGTACGATACAAGTATCGAATTTGCGTTGGACTTATGCTTTAAGCATTTGTTTAACAAAGAGAAAAAAGTAGGTTTGCAGACCTACTTTTTTTCGCCTGCTTGAAATGTAGCATTGTTTTGTCACATTTCAAAATTTCTTTTCTTAACATTGACTTATGCAATGTTTTAACGATTGGCTTTAATTAAATTAGAAACAATCTGCTTTGATTCAGATTCAGAATATCCCGCAGTAGAAATAGAATATTTTTTTTGGTTAATAACAAAGTCCGCAGTATAGTTATTTCCTGCAGAGTTCGGTTTTGTCTGCCAAGTCATGCTAACACCATCTAAATCGGCATTACGGCTTTCCTTAAATACATCAAGTACAGTGTTATTACTCGGATTTAAATACATTTCTGAAATTTCAATTTTTTCCCCATTTGAAGAATTTTCATACAATCTCGTGTATGAATCAAATCCTTGTTTTTCATTGTAAGTACCTGAATAATATTTTCCTGTCATCTTCAAATCATTTGGCACAAACCTATTTTCTTCCATTGGGGAAAATGACAATGCTTCTTGTTTATTTATCATTTTTCTTAATTTTGCGAGGTCTTCCTCTTTAAACTCATTCTGATCCGGAGCGTTACCATCAAAGCTGCCGTACTTCGCTAAATTTTCAAAATCTTTTTTAAACATTTCCTTCTGTTCTAGTGATAAATCAGAACTATCAATATTCAAATACCTTACGCCATCAGGATATTTTTTTCTCAATTCAGACATATCTAGAAAAGCTTCATTATTTGTTGAAGTGGTCATACCTCCAACTTTATTAGCAGCTTTGCTGTCTCCGTTTAAACCAGATGATTTTAATTCGTCCCCGTCTTCATAACCTTGTTCATTTTGGTTATTCTGTTTAACACTGGAAGATGAAGTTTTTTCTGGTTTTAGAGTAAATACAATTACTCCCAAAACAACCAATACTAAAACAATTATTAATAAAATTTTTGACCACTTCATACTAAACTCATTTTAGATAAATTGACTGACATCAATATTGCATGCTGTTGCAGAAGTATTTGAATTAACAATAGTTCTATCATTTAAAGTTTCTGAATGAGTACCTCTCACCGTCCAAAAACGCTTATCAGTCATAGAATCAGTTATACCCGAATAAACACGATATCCTGCTGTTTGAGAATGTTTAGGAATCGTACGGCTTTCTCCCTGTGAAGTTGTTTGCCTTGATTGGACACTCATATTATGAGTACCTTTAAATCCATCATAAGAAACTGACTCATTCCACCATCCAACAACACTGGTATTATTCCAGCCTAGTCCACAATTTGCTCGGCTAAAAGTTTGAGCAGGTTTTGTTGCTGCCATTGTGAAGGTAGATTGAGAAAAAATAGCTACCGTTATAACGGCTATTACAGATTTATTTATAGACATTTTTAGGATTCTTTTTAAATTAATTGAAGAATTTATACTATGTAAAATTAATGACCATTTCTGTTATTATTGTGTTAAATATCAAATATTTAATTTATCTACTTAATCCGAAACCACTGCTGTAACTCCGTTCAGATTCATTCATTTTTTCAACTTGCTGACTTGCTGTTTCTAACACTTGCAATTGCTTGGTCAAAGCTGAGTTTTGTGTCTTGAAGTCTTGCACTTGAAAGCTCAAGTTGCTTACTTGCAGAGCTAATTTGTTCAAGCTCTCGTTTCGGGTCTGATCTATTTCGCTGATACTCTCTAAAAGCTTCTTGAATGCTTCCCTGACGCTTTGATTGTCTTGCTTGGTACTCTCGAATATCTTGAGTAAATCGGCTTCCCTCTGCTGTTGCTGTGCCTGTGCTTGTTCTAAGGCTTCGAGTAACCGAGAAGGCTAACATCCGCATAGAAAATGGATTGGCTAGAATATTAACTACCACCTAAATTACATCTATGATGTTTTTTGCTTAGAGGCTAAGGGTATTTTGATCTGAATGTGATTTTTGGTTAAATTAACTTTTAAATCAAATATTTATGTTGTTAGTCGGGCGTATAAAGGTGAATTGAATTATTTAGAGACAATTGGCATTGTCATTATTTTCTGGATTATGCTCAACAGGGTCAATTATTTTTGATGTTGAGCTACGCATACTAAAGCAGTTGTAAAATTTGGCATTGATCAGATTGCCTATGCTCAGCAATAAATCATCAATACCGTAAGTTATGATAAAGGGACAATAATAATGAATGTTACAACGCAGTGGGTGAATACCACAGATCAACAGCGGCTCTATGTCAAATTATGGGGAGATGCTACAAAACCTGCATTGGTCTTGGTACATGGTTATCCAGACAATCAGGAAGTGTGGGAACCGATTATTCAAAAACTCATTTCAGATTTTTATATTGTGACCTATGATGTACGTGGTGCAGGACAGTCTTCAGTGCCGCGTAAAGTTCGAGATTATCGTTTGGAACAATTGTCACAAGATTTGGATTGTGTGACACAAGGGGTATTGGGTGATCGAAAGTATCATCTGGCTGCGCATGATTGGGGTTCCATCCAGTCTTGGGAATCGGTCACTGAACCGAAGTTTAGATCGCGTATTTTGTCGTATTCAACTATTTCTGGTCCGTGTTTGGATCATACTACATTTTGGTTACGTGGCCAGTTTAAACATCAAAAATCAAAATTTTTTAAGCAAATCAGTAAGTCGTGGTATATCGCAGTTTTTCAGTTGCCATTTTTAGCACCGACAGCTTGGCAGTTCTTTAACCCTGAACGCTGGGGCAAAGTAGTTGCTGAATTGGAGCGTACAAAGAACCTGCCCTTAAATGCCAATATTCAGCAGGATGGAAAAAATGGTGTCGGATTATATCGTGCGAATTTTATTCCTTGTTTAACTCGTCCAAGGCAGCGCTATGCGGTTTGTCCTGTCCAAGCAATTGTTTTGAAATATGATAATTTTGTCAGTCCTGAGCTGATTGATATCTTGCCGCAATGGGTAGACGATCTGTCTGTAGTTGAAGTTGCAGCCAATCATTGGGCGATTTTGAGTCAACCCGAAACGATTGCACAGTACATTCGACAATTCGCATTCGCGAAAGCAGCTTAATACCAAGACGACTTGGATATATAGCCCTACAGTTTTGCCTGTAAGGGCTAAATAGCGAGCAAACTCTGATAAAATACGGGTTTTTTCAGACCCTCCTTTTGTTATGTTCGCTATTCTTGCCGCAATTGCAGTCATGTTCGGACTGTCACTGGCCCGTGTCCCTGTGGTTTTTGCACTGATTATCGGTGCTGTTACAGGCGGCTTGCTAGCCGGTCTTGGTATTCATGGAACCATCGAAGCCTTTAACAGCGGTTTAGGCAATGGTGCTCAAATTGCGCTTGCATATGGAGTATTAGGGGCATTTGCATTGGCTTTAGCTCGTTCAGGTTTGCCTGATTTACTCGCGTATCAATTGATTACTAAGCTGAAAGGCAGCAGTAATGCGAAAGCGCAAAATCGTGTGAAATACCTAATATTTGTGACCGTTGTACTGGCTGCCGTTTGTTCGCAAAACGTGATTCCTGTCCATATCGCGTTTATTCCTGTGTTAATTCCACCTTTATTGAGCGTCTTTAATCATCTCAAGCTTGACCGTCGTTTGATTACTTGCGTACTCACTTTCGGTCTAGTCGGAACCTATATGTTGGTACCCTTCGGTTTTGGTGCCATTTTCCTGAACGATATTTTAGGTCAAAACATTAATACCTTTGGTAAACCTTATGGTTTCCATATCAGTTATGAGCAAATTCCAGCGGCTATGGCCATTCCAGTGTCTGGCATGTTTGTCGGTCTGTTGATTGCAATGTTTATCAGCTATCGTAAGCCGCGTGAATATGCCGATCTTCATGTGAATACATCACATCACACCATTTCATCAGATGTAAAAAGCGATGCAGATGGTAAGCCTCAGGTGGCCAATTTCACGTTGATCATGGCTGCAATCGCTGTGGTTGCGACGCTATCGGTTCAGGTAATCTCTGATTCCATGATTCTTGCTGGTTTAGTCGGCGTGGGGATCTTAAGTTTTGCCGGGATCTTTAAGTGGAAAGAAGCAGATGATGTGATTGTTAGTGGTATGCGTATGATGGCCTTGGTGGGCTTTATCATGATTTCCGCGCAAGGTTTTGCTTCCGTGATTGAAGCCACCAACCAAGTACCTGCATTGGTGGAAGCATCGGTACAGTGGATTGGCAATAGCCAAGGTCTAGCCGCATTTTGGATGTTGCTGATTGGTTTATTAATCACGCTTGGCATTGGTTCTTCTTTCTCGACTGTACCAATTCTAGCGATTATTTATGTACCGCTCTGCATTCAATTCGGTTTTAGTCCAATGGCAACCATTGCTTTAATTGGTACGGCTGCAGCATTGGGTGATGCGGGCTCTCCTGCGTCTGATTCGACCCTCGGTCCGACATCAGGTCTAAATATGGATGGTCAACATGATCATATGAAAGACAGTGTAGTGCCTACATTTATCCATTTTAATATTCCATTATTGGTGTTTGGCTGGATTGCAGCAATGGTGCTTTAATTAAGTTTTTTAATTATTTGACTGTTAATTTTATAATATGTATTTATAATAAATATTATAAAATAATGCCTATAATAAAACCAAGTAATCTACTTGGCATATCATAATTAATCTGATTAACAAGATTGGTATTTAAACCAGTCTTGTTGATCTGATTAAAATAAATAATATATTCATGCACTTAAAAATAAATAAAATTTTAAATTCTTAATAAATTTGTTTTTCTATTGTACCAATTCTAACTCCTATTTATGAATCACTCTATATTCAAATTTGGCTGATACAAATTCTCCTACGTCTAATTCGATACTTGGTTCGACATCAAGTTTAAATTAAGGGAGCAGCATAACTGTATGAGAAGCAGTGTGGTGCCAATTTCATCCATTTTAATCTTCCATGATTAGTGTTTGGGTGGATTGTAGTAATAGTGCTTTAATTGAGTTTTTAATTTATTTTATGGTTGTTTTTATAATATGTATTTTAAATGGATATTATAAAATAGCTCATATAATAAAACCAAGTAATACACTTGGTATATAATAATTAATCTGATTGTTAGGGTTGGTATTAAAACCAACCTTTCTGATATGGTTAAAATAAATAATTAATATATTCATATACTTAAAAATAAATAAAATTTTAAACAATTAATGACTATTGCATATTTATAATATGAATGTTTATTATGAATTAATGTTTGAAAATTAGTGTTATTATTCTTCCATAGGGTTTTAAAAATGTTAAAACAAGTTGCTCTAATTGCATTGTTGGGGATGTCTGCTTCAGCAATGGCGGGTCAATGGCAGGTGAAAGTGGGTGGTTCAGCAGTTGCGCCAACTACAGATACTACTGTCTCTGGTTTAGGTGTTGTGAAAGCTGATAGTGAATTAGCATTCACACCATCTGTAGAATATTTCTTTAATGATAATATTTCTGCAGAACTACTTTTAGCAGCACCTATTAGCCATGATGTAACATTAAATGGTACGGATGTCGTTAAGCTTAAGCATTTGCCGCCAACAATTACTGCTAAGTATCACTTTAAAAATGCGAGCCGTTTTACGCCTTATGTGGGTGTGGGTGCAACTGCATTTATTCCATGGGATGAAGAAACGCGCGGTTTAGGCGGCCTTGATGTCGATGTAAAAGAGACTTACGGTGTTGCTGGTCAGATTGGTTTTAACTACCAACCAGCTGATGCAAAAAACTGGGGCGTGTTCGCAGATGTTCGTTATGCACAACTTAGCCCAGAAGTTAAAATTGAAACACTTGACTCATTTGATCTAGATATCGACCCAATGGTCTACACAATCGGTTATAGCTACAAATTCTAAGACTTAGAATTTTGTTGAGAACCCTGTCTTTGGCAGGGTTTTTTATTGCAAAAAATAACTAAATCTTCGCGGGATGGAATTGAGCGAATTGGCAATGGTTTAATAAAATGAAACTGTTAGAGTCAGTTTTAGAATCTTATTGAGCGATAGGAATTATCAGAATGAAAAAAATAATTCAATGTGCGCTGCTCATTTGTGGTGCTTGTATGGCTTTTTCACTGCATGCAGCCAGTTTTGATTGCAACAAGGCTCAGACTGTGACTGAACATGCGATTTGTGAGCATCGTCCAATTAATGATGCTGATGTCAAAATGGCCACCACGTATAATATTATTCGCCATTTGGTGCCAATGGGGACGCGTGGAGCGATCCAAGATCAGCAAGTTAAATGGCTAAGTTTACGCGATCAATGCCGAGATAATGTGAGCTGCCTGCGTGATGTGTATAAAATGCGTCAGCAAAAATTAGATTTATATATGGACCGTGTGTATAAGCAAGGGCCTTTCTAAGAGCAGATAACGGTATATTGGATATTTTTAGGCTGAAATTTCATTCAAGCCCATTGAAAAATAATCAAGTCCCTCCATTCATATAGGCAGTTCATAATTTTAAGCCCGATGAAAGGAGAGACGGATGAGCACACACAATTCTCAAAAACATAGCTTCCAAGCAGAAGTAGCTCAGTTACTACATTTGGTCACACATTCTTTATATTCAAATCCCGAAATTTTCCTACGTGAATTGGTGTCTAACGCTTCAGATGCCTGTGATAAGTTGCGTTTTGAAGGGATTAATCATCCTGAATATTATGAAAATGATCCAGAACTCCATGTTCGTATCAGTCTTGATTCAACCAATAAAACCATTACCATTTCGGACAATGGGATTGGGATGAATCAACAAGAAGCGATTGAGCATTTGGGGACGATTGCCAAGTCTGGAACCAAAGACTTTATGTCGAAATTGACCGGTGATCAAAAGTCAGATGCTCAGCTGATTGGTCAATTTGGTGTAGGTTTCTATTCAGGCTTTATTGTTGCTGAAAAAATTACCGTTGAATCTCGTCGCGCAGGGGCTGAAGCTGCTGAAGGTGTACGCTGGATCAGTCAGGGTACTGGTGAGTTCGATGTCGAGCAGATCAACAAGGCTTCACGTGGAACAGAGATTATTTTACATTTGCGTGAAGATGCACTTGAATACTTAGACAGTGCCAAAGTAAAACAAATTATTAATAAGTATTCAGATCATATTAGCTTGCCGATCGAGATGCAAAAAGAAATTTGGCAACAAGAAGAAGCAGCTGAAGGTGAAGAGGCCAAACCGGGGCAGTACGTTAAAACCGATGAATGGGAAGCCATTAACTCGGCAAGTGCGTTGTGGACGCGCAATAAAAATGAAATTAGCGATGAGCAATATACAGAATTTTATAAAAACCTGAGCCATGACTATGAAGCACCTTTGGCGTGGGCACATAACCGCGTCGAGGGCAGTACGGAATATACGCAATTACTGTATATCCCATCGCGAGCACCGAGCAATATTTTTACCCGTGAAGCCAAAGCTGGGATTAAGCTGTATGTGAAACGTGTCTTCATTATGGATGATGCAGACAACCTAATTCCAAACTATCTGCGCTTTGTGCAAGGTGTGGTGGATAGTGCAGATTTACCGCTGAACGTTAGCCGTGAATTGCTACAAGAAAGCCGTGATGTAAAAACCATTCGTGAAGGCAATGCGCGTCGGATTTTGACTGTGTTGGATGGCTTGGCAAAATCGGAAGATGCTGCTGATCAGGAGAAGTTTCAAACCTTCTATGCTGAATTTGGTTCAGTGTTGAAAGAAGGTCTGGGCGAGGACATGACAAATCGTGAACGTATTTTAAAATTATTACGTTTTGCGACTGCAAGCAGTGACGAAGTGAAAACTTCATTTGCCGACTATAAGGCGCAAATGCAAGAAGGCCAAAAAGCCATTTATTACGTGACTGCAGATAGCCTTAACGCCGCAAAAAATTCACCACAGCTTGAATTGTTTAAAAAGAAAGGTATTGAAGTCCTGTTGATGACCGAGCGTGTTGACGAATGGGCTATGGAATTTGTATTTGAGTTCGATGGAACACCGTTACAAAATGTCTCGAAGGGCGCAGTCGATTTAGGTGATTTACAAGATGCTGAAGAGAAAAAAGCCCTTGAGCAAGCCGCTGAACAATTTAAACCGGTTGTTGAAAAACTATCAGATGCGTTAAAAGCGAAAACTTCTGAAGTGCGTGTTACCACACGACTGGTGGATTCTCCGGCATGTTTGGTGGTGGCTGAAGGCGAGTTGTCACCACAGTTGGTTCGCATGTTGAAACAAGCGGGTCAAGCGGTGCCTGAGTCGAAACCTGTATTGGAAATCAACCCATCGCATCCTTTGGTACAAAAATTGGAAGGCTCGGCACAGTTTGATGATTTGGCCAATGTGATCTTTGACCAAGCCTTGATTGCAGAAGGTGGCTTACCTGAAGATCCTGCACAATATATCAAGCGTATTAATAGCTTATTGTTGAAATAACATAGATGGAAAAGCCTCCTACGGGAGTAATGCTAGTCAGTTAAGGATTTAAAAGTTAAAAACAAGGTCAATAAGACGTAAATTTAGCTAAATTTAAATTCAAACATAAGGAAATTTAGGTTGAAAACTACCCTAATTTCCTTAATTGATCAGCATTATCCTACGGGAGGCTTTTTTTATTGGCTTAAAATGTATCTTTAAGCTTGGCGAGCTTCGATTAGAACAAGGCCTCAAGTCGTACCAAGGCACCAATATAATGACTTTTATCTTTACGATGGTCATTTAGATAATTCAGATCACCTTGGATAAAGAACCATTCACGTAGGAAGGGTTGACGCCAAGAGACATAAGGCCCCCAACTGTTTAAACGCAGTTGATCATTATTATAAAAACCACCAGTGTACAGTCCGTAGTTAAAACGATTGCCTTTAAAAAATTGGTGTTGTCGATAACTAAAGTTATCCCATTCTAAATCGTCATCTTGCGTGTCCGCATAAGTGAGATTGAATTGATTGGAAATAAAAGGTTGGCCTGGACGAGCATGGGTTAATTCAAGATTGGTCCGTAGATAATTTTCACTATCGATCCCATAGCGATAGATTTGCTCAGCAAGGAAACGAAAATCATTGTCCAATTGCCATTGCCTAGATGCTTTGAGTCGAAGATATAAATCATCCCCCGAGCGTAAACCGACATCGACATCGCTTTCAAAGGGTAAACGTTCTGAAATTTGGGACCAACGTAATGCTAAAGAGCTGTTATCTTCACGTACTTGTTTACGATCATAATTCTTGTCTGGACGTCCATCTGGGTTTTCATTGGTAATCACGGTACTATTTTCAAGTTCATTATCGAGTGAGTCATCACCGAACACGACGCTTAATTTTTTTTCTAAAGTCGGGAGTCTAATTTTTCCGCGAATACGTGGTTTAATTTCGTATTCATCGTGCTTATTCCAGCGGTTATCTAAAATCACCCGTAGCGTTGCGTTGGCAGGCTTATCTGGCTCACTTGCTCCAAACCAGCTATCCATGCGTATCGCTGTGCGATCGGCCCAATTACGGATGCTTTTTTGCTGTTTATCGGTCCAGCTATTATTTTCGGTTTGTTCCGTTGTCGGGACGATGGCGTGGTCAGATTGACTCGGTAAAAATGTTGGCGCGGCATCAATCCAGCGTGGAATTTGGTCCAGCAAGTCATTATGTTCTGGTCGTGTGAGCGTTGGATGGATGATCGGTGTATCTGTTTCCGTCTCTAAAATAGGCTGATCGACGGTGGTTACCGTTTCAGTGGCCCACGACATTTGGTAGATCATGCTGAGTGATACGGAAAAAAGCAAAGTCCGAACAAAGTGCTGTTGTTGTTTATGCATATGTTTTGGCTCTATTTAATTATCCAGCATCTGTAGTTTTGTTATTTTTGTCGAACAAAAGCAAGTCAAAATACAAAATAACTGCAATTAATCGTGTATATACAATTTTAAAGCCTGATAGAGCTGCTGGACGTCAATTGGTTGCGCCAGCTGATTGATGACCGTTTGAATGGTTTGCCAATTTAAGCCTTGTTGTCGGTTTAAGATGAGGCAAGGGTAGGTTTGCTCTGTTCGTGACAGTGCTAGGCGTTTTTGCCCATGGATCAGTCGAAGTTTTTGTCGTTCTTGTAATAATAATATGGGTGTATTGAAATCTGTATCTGGCTCATCAAAATGAATAAATTTTTGGGTCTGGATCAATGTTGCAGGGATAAAAGGGAAATAATCCGTTTTCTGCCAAATACCTTCCGCCTGTTGGTAATAGTAATATAAATCAGTTGGTTGAGACAAAATTTGTGATATTAGGTTGGTGTTAATTTCTTTGATTGAGGCCAAATCATGTTGATGTTGCAGGGTGAAAAGCTGGGCAAGCCGAATTGCTTCCATTTGATTTTGTGCGCCGAACAGCATGAGATATTTAATAAATTTCCCTTCTATATTCATCTGTTCGGCCAGATAGATCGGATATTGATCCCAATGTTCCAGCATGTTGGCGTGGAGTAAAAAATCAATTTGCAGGTTCAATTCAGCCTGTTCGAGTATGAGGAGTTCAAATAACTGTGGTGGATCTTGCTCAAGCTGTGGAATCTGTTGCAGTTTTGCGGTGAATTGATCAATGTGGATACTTTCAGGAATAGGCTTGGCGCTTTGGATCTCACAAGGCTCGATATCTACATCAGCAGCTACTTCCTGAATGAGCGTAGACGTAGAGGATTGAACCTGCTCTTGTTCTTGGGGTATTGCATCAGATTGAGCCGTTGCAGCAGTATCTGGGGTTGACACAGTATGTAGGTCTTCAGCTAAAACATCATCTATGGTGAGATCAAGCGGATTACTGACTGTTTCAGTATTTTCAGTGGATTCATATTCCAGTTGAGTGGCTAAAATCGGCGTATGACTTTCGGTTAGTGACGGCAGATGAAGAGGTACAGCACGTTGTTGCAGCTCTCGATCTGTCTCTAGGCATTGATATAACTGTTGCTGCTCAAGCAGCCAGTCATAACATTCAGCAAAGTTACCCCATTCACTGATCAACGCGGTACGATTAGGCGCAGGAATCATCCAGATTTGCCAAACTCTTGCCTGATGTAAAAATGCCCAGCCCATATCTGGTTGTTGATATAGGATATCTTCTAGGGCATCACTCTTTTGAAAATAGCCCCGAAATGTCAGCGCAAAAGGTGTTTGCTGTGCAAAATCGAATGCGGCAGTTTGAGGTTCGGTGAGCGCTTTATAGGTAAGTACTTGTTTTTGAAAAATAGGTTCATTACATAAGGCAAAAATTTCATGAATACGTTTTTTTGAGCGTGCCATTTCATACAAGCTCAATGCACGATGTTCGAATTGGTGAGTAAGAACATGTATTTCTTTAATCAACTGTGCTTTTTCTTGTGGATTCATGTGTGCACGTCCTAGAGAATTTTTTGAGCTTTTTCTAGGTACTGCGCCAGTACGATATTGGTTGCAAGTTCAACTAATTTATATTCGGCCGAATTGGGGTCTTTATAGTGTTGTGCCAATTCAATCAGGCGATCTATATCGATCATCTGAGCTGAAACTTTTCCTTGTATGAGTGCCTGAAGTTCTTGCATAGGACAATGTTATTCAACAAAAAATGAAAAAGAGGATCTATTTCGATTATAGGGATTTTGCTAAAAAAAACATGGAAATAAATGTCATCTTCTACAAATAAATTGTGCTTTATGACAAATAAAGCGCATTTTGATTAAAAATAATACGACTGGTTTGGCATGAAGCTAGATCTGAATAAAAAATGTCATCAAAAAGGTTTAATAAAGCAGATAGTTAGAAGCGGAAAATCAGCTAAAAATGCAGAAATGATTTGATTAGTTTTAAGCGTAGACTGGCGAAATAAAAAATGATGATATAAAAAAACCGACGCTATTGGCAGTCGGTTTTTATTTGAAAAATCAGCTAAAAATTATGCAACTTTTTTAGTCGTCGCCGTAGCTTGAGTTGATTCTTCAGTCGCAGGAGCTTGGTTGTCTGCATTCGCAGTTTCAGTGATTGCTGCTTTTTTTACAGGAAAATCTGGGACATAAACGATTTGCGCAGAAACATTCGCAGAAAGTACCATTACAGCCGCCGCTACAGCAAATTTGATTGTGTTCATTTTGCATTCCTATTGATCATAATTGGCGAGTGTTAAACTCGTCAGGGAGAGATTGATAACTTGAATTTGTATGAAAATGATATCAAAAAATAATCAATTAAAAATGATCGAATCGGCAATGCAAGATAAGTGGTTGTATATTTAAATGATATAAAACATATTGTTAGAGTTAAAACTCTAGTTTTTTGAGTGAGAGTGAAGCTTCTTCTTCACTCTCATATAGAGAAAAAATGTCTTAATTCTTTGTGCATTTTTTCTCGTAAATTTTACCTGCAACACCACCAATAATTGCCCCGCTAAAGGTACCAAATACTGGAAGGACACTGCCAGCTACTGCGCCAATGAGTGCACCTTTAAGGGTTGGAGAGAAACGCGATTTACGGGAGCTACAAGCTGATGTGGTGGTTGAATCAGTTGATAGATTTGCTGCGGTATTTCCTAGGTTGGTTTCATCGAATGCAGCTTGATTTTCATGGGTCATAGCAATACTCCTGATGAGGATAAAGGATTTAGTTCTAGCCTAATCTACAAATTGCCATTCTGATATTTAAGGCATGTAAAAACAGGCTGCTGCTTTGTAATGATCAAGTCTATGACAAATACCTGTGTAAGGCGTGTAATCATTTGCTGTGAAATTGTTGAAAAAGTGATCGATAAATTCGACTAGACCCTATGATAGATACTCAAAATCATAACAATGAGGATGTGAAAAATGTCTGTCGCAAAAGTGGTTGAAGTGAATGCAAGTAGCACCAAAAGTTTTGAAGATGCAATTCAGTCTGGAATTAATAAAGTGACTGAAACTGTTAAAAATGTACAAGGTGCATGGATTAACGAACAAAAAGTTGTGATCAAAGAAAATAAAATTTCGGAGTATCGGGTGAACTTAAAAATAAGTTTCTTGGTTGAATAAAGTTATTTTTAATTAGGCCATAAAAAAATCCCCAATTCCGGGGATTTTTTATTCAGATGCAGTATTCAAACTGAATGTTTATTTTTCTGGGGTTTCGCAGCTGTCATCGCTACACACTGGTGTAGGTGCAATTTCTGGTAATTCAGCCGCTTTATCCATGACTTGTTTAAAGACTTCTTTCGGTTGTGCCCCTGCAAGGGCAATCCGTTGTTCAAAGACAAAGAACGGCACGCCACTAATTTTTAACTGATCACGTGCCACTTCTTCATCATATTTTACGAAGTCAGCAAATTCATCTGAGTCGAGTAGATCGTCAACTTCCACTGGATTTAAACCAATGCGAGAAGCTACGTCTTCTAAGGTTTCACGTTCGCCAATTGCCAAACCTTGAGTCATATAGCTATAGAAAAAGGCTTCTTTGGCTTCATTGCCTAAACCTTTACTTTGTGCAAGGTGAATTAAACGATGCGCATTAAAGGTATTGCCTGAATTGGCTTTTTCCCAGTTAAATTCAATACCTTCAGCTTTTGCCATTTCCGCAATGTTGCGCTGCATTTCGACAACTTCTTCAAGGCTGCGTCCATATTTTTGCGCAAGACGTTCAGTATTGGAAATTTGTAAGCTGGTCGGTGCATCTGCATCTAATTGGTAGCTGTGCCAAAACACTTCAAGTTCTACACCTGATTCTTCAGCCGCGGCTTCAAGGCGTTTTTTTGCAATATAACAAAAAGGGCAAACCACGTCTGACCAGATATCTACACGCATGGGAAATCTCTTTTCTATGTTCTGTCAAATTTATGGGGGCAAATCCTAAAATTTAAAGTCGGTGAATGCAAACCATTTTATGAGAGAAATACGTTTTAAAATTGAACCGCAATAAAGTGGTTGAAGATGATTTTTAATTTACAGAGGAAGAGCTTATCTGAAAAGTCGTGTGAGCACGTATCTCAAAAGTATAACTATAAAAAAACGCCCCGTAGGGCGTTTAATTTCTATGACAAATTAAGCAGTTTTCGCTTCAGCTTCTGGTTGAGCAGCCAACATGTGACCGTTCTCTTCGAAGTTAGTGTGCCAAGACAACGCTTCACGAAGAAGGTGAGGAGTTTGACCACCTTTTGCACATGCGCGGTCGAAGTAATCATTTAATGCATCGCGGTAGCTTGGGTGTGCACAGTTGTCGATTACTGCACGAGCACGTTCACGCGGTGCTAGACCACGTAAGTCAGCAAGACCTTGTTCAGTCACAAGGATATCAACGTCGTGTTCAGCATGATCAATATGCGATGCAAATGGAACAACTGAAGAAATGTCGCCGCCTTTTGCAATTGATTTCGTTACAAAGATCGCCAAGTGCGCATTACGTGCGAAGTCACCTGAACCACCGATACCGTTCATCATTTTAGTACCGCATACGTGAGTTGAGTTCACGTTACCGTAAATATCAAACTCAAGTGCTGTGTTGATACCAATAATACCTAAACGACGTACCAATTCAGGATGGTTCGAGATTTCTTGTGGACGAAGAACCAATTTGTCTTTGTACTGCTCAAGGTTGTTAAATACTTTTTCGCCATATTTAGCAGAAAGTGTAATTGAAGAACCTGAAGCAAATTTCATTTTACCTGCGTCAATCAATTCAAATGTACAGTCTTGAAGTACTTCAGAGTACATGATTAAGTCTTCAAAGTTAGAATCTTTAAGACCAGTCAATACTGCGTTTGCAATTGAACCAATACCTGCTTGTAATGGACCAAGGTTTTTCGGTAAACGACCTTCTTCTACTTCTTTTTCAAAGAAAGCGATGAGGTGGTTGGCAATACCTTGAGTTTCATCATCTGGTGCAGTGACAGTTGATGGTGAGTCATGTAATTCATTGTTAAATACGATACCAACAATTTTTGATGGATCGATATTAATTGCATGTGTACCAATACGTTCGTCAACTTGAGTTAATGGAATTGGTTGACGCGTAGGACGATACGTTGGGATATAGATATCGTGTAAGCCTTCGAACGCAGGGCTTAAGTTCGTGTTGATTTCTACAATCACTTTTTCTGCAAAAATTGCGAAGCTTGCAGAGTTACCTACAGAAGTTGTAGGGATGATGCCGCCATCTTCAGTGATCGCAACAGCTTCAATAATCGCAACATCTGGCTTTTTAAGCTGAAGGTTACGCATTTGTTCAACTGTTTCAGACAAATGTTGATCGATAAACATTACTTCGCCTTTATTGATGGCTTTACGTAATGTGTTGTCTACTTGGAACGGTAAACGACGAGCAAGAACACCTGCTTCAGTCAATTTTTTGTCCAAATCGTTACCCAAGCTCGCGCCAGTAATTAGGGTGATTTTAAGAGGATTAGCATGAGCCTGTTGAACCAACGCTAAAGGTACAGCTTTCGCTTCACCTGCGCGTGTGAAACCACTCATACCTACCGTCATACCATCCTGAATGAATTCAGCAGCTTTTTCTGCGCTGATAACTTTGTCGTGAAGGGCAGCTAAACGGATGCGATCTAAAGACATCATATACTCTCGTGAAATTCTCAAAACTGATACGGATTGTACCGATCAAAAAAGCCATTTTGCATACCTGTTAGGCTAAGGTCTAATTTTTTCAAAAAATGTGGGTATAAGTTTTATTTATGGTTTTTATTTCTTTGATTTATAAAACAAAAAATATGAATGCTTAAAGCTTAAACAAAACTGTTTGTTGCTTTTTTGAACGCTTGTTAAAAGCGTTCAGTCAAACTTTGCTTAATTTTTTCCAATGGACTGTTGTTTAATATTTCATCATTTTCGAGTTTTTGCAGTGGTAAAGAAATGATCGCTTCGAGTCCGCCTTCTGCTCGATTGTGAATTGAAAGTTGACCTTCATGAATATCCACAATACGTTTGACGATGGCTAAACCGAGTCCACTGCCTTGAATGGTACGCGCATCATTGCCGCGTACAAAGGGTTGCATCAGATCTTCAATTTGGTCTTCAGGAATCCCATCACCATGATCGGCCACACGAATCTGAATATGATCACCTTCGTATTCGGTCGACAACTCAATCGGTTCAGCGCCATAACGTTTGGAGTTATTAATGAGGTTCCCAATCAAGCGTTTTAACGACAAACTACGCGCTTGGATAATCGGTAAGTCTTGTGGCTCAAAATGAATATCCAGTGGCTTAAATTGAATCACCAACTCTTGCAAGAGCGCATTGAGATCGGTGTCTTGTGGTATTTCATCTGAACCATCGCGCATATAGGAAATGAACTGATTTAGAATCGCATCCATATCTTCGACATCGTAAATCAACCCTTCTTTTAAAAAGTCATCATCTGGCATCATTTCAGCACTGAGTCGAATACGCGTCAGGGGGGTGCGCAGGTCATGGGAAATACCGGCCAGCATAATACGGCGGTCACGCTCAGTCTGCTCCAAGGTATAAACCATATGGTTAAAGGCCTGATTGACCTCACGGATTTCTTGCGGACCATGATTGGTTTCTAAATAGGGTGCAGTGCCTTGCTTACTGTAACTGTTCGCTGCATCTTGTAAGCGTTTTAACGGACGGTTGAGCTGACGCACCAAAGTTAAAATAATTACTGCGGCAATTAGGGGAATTCCCAGTAACCAGCCAAGAATCAGTTCTGCACTGTAGTTGGCATAGGTTTTAAGTGGTTCACGAACCCAGTTGCCATTCATTTCTGGGGTTTGAATCCAAATCCGCGGGTCTGGCTTAAATTGGAAATATACAGTGGCATTATTAATGCGCATTTCCTTCGCCAATTTTTTTTCGATTTGATTGGTAAAGAATTCTGCAATGACTTTGTCTTTTACATTGGGAAATTCTTTCGGATCGGTGACATATTCAATCCCTACGCGGTTGCGCATCCAGTCATCGACATCGACCTCGGCATTGTTATGGAAAATCCGTAAATCAGGATTATTGATGATTTCCAGTTCCACAGCGAGATAACGTGCATGTTGCTGAATTTCAGGTAAATATAAAGTGCGCCAAAAGAACCACAGTGACATAAACAGGCTAAAAAACACCACAAACAAGACCAAGACGGTCGTGCGCATTGCCGCAGAGCGCGGTTTGATTTTATCGAGAAAGCGTTCCCATGGGGTCCGTTTTTTTTCGGAGTAGGCAACGTAGTCGGTAAATTCCTGTGGGTCGATGGGTTCGAGTTTCACGCATTATCCTAGAGCAAAATTTAAAGTGTTAGAACAATAAACCATGTCCGATACGCGCTCAGGTCATCCGCAACTGTTTGAGGCAGGAGGTGTTTAATATATAAAGTTTCTGCGATGATTTTATCTATGTGCAGAAAATGGACGAGTTTTGCGGATGACAATGGTTTTGCTTACTTTTGCCGAAACAAAAGTAAGGCGAACCGCAGGTTATTGCATATCTATTAGGTTTAATGAAAAGACTCCGTCGTGTTAGCGACATTTATCTTTGTTTAATCTTATTCCGCACCATCTGGAACAAATACATAACCTACACCCCATACGGTTTGGATATAACGAGCGCGGGCAGGGTTCTCTTCCACCAAGCGGCGTAGGCGAGAGACTTGAACGTCAATTGAACGCTCCATTGCACCCCATTCACGACCACGTGCAAGATTCATCAGTTTGTCACGGGTGAGTGGTTCTCGTGGGTGTTGAACGAGAGCTTTAAGAACCGCAAATTCACCGGTCGTTAACGTTACCACTTGGCCTTCACGTGTTAATGTGCGGGTAGACAAATCCAGTGACCATGGACCGAATGAAACCACTTCCATTTGCTGGCTTGGTGCACCAGGAACTTCACGTACTTGACGACGTAATACCGCACGAATACGTGCTAAAAGTTCATTTGGGTTAAATGGTTTAGGTAGATAGTCATCTGCGCCAGCTTCTAAACCGGCAATACGGTCTGAGTCACTGCCACGTGCAGTCAACATAATGATAGGTGTATCAATATTTGATTGACGTAAGCGACGACAGATACTTAAGCCATCTTCAACGGGTAACATGAAGTCAAGCACAATCAAAGAGAAAAGTTCGCGCTGTAACAGACGATCCATTTGAGTGGCATCATGTGCGGTTTTAACCACAAACCCTTTATCTTCTAAGAAGCGTTGTAAGAGCGTGCGCAGACGAACGTCGTCATCGACAACCAAAATGCGTTCAACTCGGTCGGTTTCGGCATGTACGGCATCTGTTTTTTCAGCAGGTACAACTAAACTCATGACGTGCTCCTTTATTCTTTATTGTCATCGTAAACAAAAAGTAGATTTCACTTGAGTATACGATTCATTTATATAAATTTACTATGCTCTAAAGCAACAAATATTGCAGTTAAAATCAAGACATAGATACCAAATGTATACATGTTAAGCGGTTTAAGTTCTGTACGCTGGATTCGCTAATTTGCTGTTTCATAGTCAGTTTAGTAAAAAAATGTGTCATTGCTATGGATTGGCAATAAAAACCACGCATAAATTTATAAAAACAATTGTGGATTTTATGGTCTTGGTCTTTATAATCATGGCTTTTAGAACTTATCCTTGCAGGGATCTAATACGATGACTGACTTAGTTCAGCAGTTGGCAAAAGAAATTGCCGTACGTCCAAATCAAATTGAAGCGGCCATTAAGCTGATTGATGAAGGTGCTAGTGTTCCATTTATCGCACGTTACCGTAAAGAAGTAACGCAAGGTTTGGACGATACTCAATTACGTCAACTTGATACCCGTTTGACTTACCTGCGTGATTTATTTGAGCGCCGTGAAAAAGTAATCGAATCTCTAAAAGAACAAGATAAACTTTCTGACGATTTGTTGGCTCGCGTAAATGCAGCGGAAACCAAAAATGCGCTAGAAGAAATTTACGCGCCGTACCGCCCAAAACGCACCAGTAAATCCTTTAAAGCCAAAGAAGCTGGCTTGGGTCCGATTGCTGAAAAAATCTTTAATGAAGCGGTTGATCCAACTGAAGCATTGGCAGGTTTTAGCCATGACGATTATCCAGATGCCGAAAGTCAGTTAGATGCTGTTCAGCATATTCTGATTGATGAATGGGCACAAAATATTCCATTGACCACTGAGCTTAAAGCGACATTTGCAAAAACAGCAGTGTTAAAAAGTTTAGTGGCAAGTGATGAGAAAAAAGAAGTCGGCAAAAAATTCCGCGATTACTTTGATTTCTCTGAAAATTTAAACAAAGTGCCGTCACATCGTTTATTGGCGATGCTGCGTGGTCGTCAAGAAAATGTCTTGGGCCTAAAAGTGGATGGTGAAGATGATGCACCATTGGCACGCATTGAAACAGAATACAATCTAGAAACGGCTCAGCCTCAAGCGCGTGCAGATTTCTTAAAACAAACCGCAAAATTGTTCTGGTTGGGTAAAGTCCGTCCTGCAATTGAACATTCATTATTGACTGAAAAGCGTTTGGCTGCTGAAAGTGAAGCGATGGATGTCTTTGCTGAAAACCTACGTCATTTGTTGCTTTCTGCTCCAGCAGGCGCACGTTGCACTTTAGGTGTAGACCCTGGTATCCGTACCGGTGTGAAATTGGCAGTTGTGAATGCGTCTGGTGATGTACTGGCACACAGCACGATTTACCCATTTGCACCAAAAGACGATAAAGAGGGTTCAGTGGCTGAACTTGCACGTTTATGTCGTGAGTTTAATGTTGAACTGATTGCCATTGGTAATGGCACGGCTAGCCGCGAAACAGAAAGTGTTGTGGCTAAAATGATGGCTGCAAATACCGATCTAAATTTAATTCGTGTTTCTGTGTCAGAGGCCGGTGCATCGGTGTATTCAGCTTCTGAATTGGCTTCGCAGGAATTACCAGAGCTTGATGTGTCGATCCGTGGCGCTGTGTCGATTGCACGTCGTCTACAAGATCCATTGGCAGAGCTGGTGAAGATTGATCCAAAATCGATTGGCGTGGGTCAATATCAACATGACGTAAACCAAACTGGTTTAGCGAAAACCCTTGAAGCAGTAGTGGAAGACTGTGTGAACTCTGTGGGTGTGGATGTCAACACGGCATCTTCTGCAATCTTGGGTTATATCGCAGGTTTGAACAAATCGATTGCACAGCAAATTGTCGATTTTCGTAAAGAAAATGGTCGTTTTGACAATCGTCAAGCTTTGAAAAAAGTACCCCGTTTAGGTGAACGTACATTTGAACAAGCAGCTGGTTTCTTACGTATTCAAGATGGTTCTGAACCGCTAGATGCTTCTGCAGTTCACCCTGAGTCTTATGATCTTGTTGCGAAAATTGTTGAAGCCAAAGCGACAACGGTGAAAGACATCATTGGCAATACTGAAATTATTCGCCAAGTGAATACTGAAGAATTTGTAAATGACCAGTTTGGTCTACCAACCATTCAAGACGTTTTGTCTGAACTGGAAAAACCAGGTCGTGACCCGCGTCCAGAGTTCCGTACAGCGAAGTTCCGTGAAGACATTACTGAAGTAGCGCAGTTGACTGAAGGCATGCAGCTTGAAGGTGTGGTCACGAACGTAACTAACTTCGGTGCATTCGTCGATGTAGGTGTACACCAAGATGGTTTAGTGCATATTTCTGAACTTGCGAACGAGTTCGTGGCCGATCCACACAAAGTGGTGAAACCGGGTCAAATTGTTCAGGTTCGTGTGTTAAATGTGGATGTTGAACGTAATCGTGTGAACTTGTCGATGCGTGCTGAAGGTGCAGCAGCGGCGAAACCACAACGTCAGCCACGTCGTGAGCATGCACAGGGTCAAAACAAGGAACAGCGTGGTGAGCGTAAGCCGCAGGGTAAACGCCCACAGCATGCACGTCCGCAAGGCGACCGCCTACAAGGCAAGAAGCCTCAAGCAGCAAAACCACAAGAAAATAAAATTGGTGGTTTAGGTGCATTGTTACTTCAGGCCGGGATTAAAGGTTCGAAGTAAGCTTTAACCGCAAATAAAAAAACCTCCCAGTGGGTAATGCTGATTGGGAGGTTTTTTATGCCTATGACTTAGCGAACCATCGGCACGATCCAACTGGTAATAATCAGCAAAATACCTAAATGACCTAATTTACGAGTGACATAAACCAGTTTTGAAGGCGGTTGTTCCAGTTGTTTGGCATATGCTTCAAGACTGATACTTTGTTTTGCACTACTGGTGAATAAAAACACAGCTAAATCAATACAGATTAAAATAGTCCCGACATCTGCCACGATTTCCATTAAATCATATTGACCACTCATTAGTGCTGTTGTGACTTGATAGCCAAGAAAGAGGGCAAACGCAATGCAGGCATACTGCACAATAATTAAAAATATCCGCATAAATCTAAACTAAACACATATCTAACTAAATAATTTGAAGCTATTATAGCGTCCCCTTACAGAGATTACTGTAAGGCTACAGCGCTTGCATAAGTGCAGGGAAGTTTTGCTTTTCCAGCATTTCCAAAAATTCATCCCCCATCCGCTGACTTTCCGCCACACATTGATTCCACATACGGATTCGCTGTGCATTGTCTAAACCCTTGAGGGTGAAATCTTTGCGGTCAGGCAGGCGACCCAATGGCAGGCTCGCCAAATATTCTTGTGAAGGGGACAGCAATAAAGTACGTGCCTGATTTTCTGGATTGGCTTGGCGTTTAAAGAGTTTATCAAACCAACCCGGCGTAATACTGTCGGTAAAATGTGGATATAACACAATACCTTGGCTTTGAAATGGCAGGTCAATGTGATAGTCAATCAAGCCACCATCACGGTAACTGCCCTGAGGTACATCGGGAATATCACGAATTGCGGCCATCACGCCAGGAATCGATGCCGAAGCCATTAACCACGGTGTTACACTTTGTTCAGTCAGGGCATGATAATGCGTGGTAAAGCCATCATCGCCAATTTTAAATTGAGTTCCAGACAGTGGTTGGCTAATCACGCGCTGCATAAAGTATCGGCTGTGTTTACGTGCAATCGCGGTGGTGCCGACAATGCCAGCCACAGAGGCTAAAAGCGGCAAGGCCTTGTCACTTTGAAAAATATGCTGTGCTTTGACTGAAAGTACGGCCAAATGATAATCAGGATGATTGACCAGTTCCGCTTCTTTACCTTGAATTAAATCAATCAACATGCCACGGCAAATATCGCTGACTTCTTGGCGGCTCATCTTTTTATGAAAAGACAGGTTGGTGTAAAGCTCAGACAGGCGCTGTGTCCCTTCTATCGCGCCCCACGCGGCAATACTGGCAAAACGCCAACTGCCAATCGATGAACCAATAAGCGTGCGTTGTTGAGGTGCACGTGTTAGGAAATTTGCAAAAATAGCTTGATCCAGACCTTGAATGCCGATGCCCTTGGGGCCACCCGCAGCACCCGGAATAATATCAACGTGTGCCGCCTGTAAACCGTCTTGTTCAATCAATTGACGTGCTAAATGACCGGCACGAATATTCAAAGAAGGCGGACGTTTTTGCAAAATCTGAATCATGATTGGTCACTAAGAAATACAGTTGTAGCGTGATTCTAGTCTGTTTCAAGTTTGACCCAATGGCTGAAACTTCCCACGCATGACTAATGAGTCATCCATAGAGTATGAGTAGGTGAATTGTTTATTTTGATTTTAAGGTTTTTGAATTCGCCATTCTAAATGATGTTTTTATAGGCTAGAGCCTTCTAGACCAAAGGCTCAGCATGATTAATTTTTTGATGTATAGGTTTTATTTAAAAATACGCCAAATAGCCAACAGACTAGAAAGGGCAATTAAAATAATTGACACATACCACGGCGAAATAATCGCAATTGAGAGCAAAATCGCCATGAGGCTACCGAATATCCAGCTGCGTTTTTGCTGATGTTCCATTTGCAGGCGCATACTTTGCAGTTCATTCAGTTGTTTTGCATGCCAAGCTGACTGGTTTTTGAGACCATTGAGACTATCAATCATCAGCGTTGGTAAATCTTGCGCACCTAAAAGTAAGTCAGGAATTTTTTGTCCCAATTCTTTTAAGTTTTTCTGTGGATTCATTTGTGCTTTGATCCAATCGGTCAGGATTGGTTTTGCCAAACTCCAAATATCCAATTCGGGATAGAGATCAGTTCCTAAGCCTTCGACATGTACCAAGGTTTTGAGCAGTAACATCAGTTGTGGTGGAATCTCTAAATGGAAACGACGCGCAATATCCATCACTTGGATCAGGATGCCGGCGAAGTCCAATTCATGCATTGGTTTTGAAACCATTGGGCCAACGGTACGACGCATTTCACGTGCTAGGGCATCTTGATCCGTACCCGGTGGAATCCAACCCGCTTGATGCACAATTTGAATCAGCTGCATAAAGTCGCTGTTCATCACTGCAAGCAGCATGCGTGCTACGGTCATTTGGTCGTGTTTTGAAAGCTCGCCCATAATCGCGCAGTCCAAGGCAATAAAGCGTGGATTGCTTGGATTAATGGTTTCGACAAACACGTTACCCGGATGCATGTCTGCATGGAAGAAGTTGTCGCGGAACACTTGGGTAAAGAAAATGGTGAGCCCTTTTTCAGCTAAATCTTTACGATCCATCCCAAGGCGATCAAAGGTCGCAATATCTGAAATCGGCACACCGGTAATACGCTCTTCGACCATGACATCACGGCTGTCCATATAGACTTCAGGCACGTACATCATGCTTGAACCCGTGAAGTAATGACGCATACGACGGGTGTTATCCGCTTCTAAAGTCAAATCCAATTCGTTTAGAATAATTTGACGGTAGTCCTGAATAATTTCAGATAAGTGCAGGGCACGAGCGGCTTCTAGGCGTTTTTCAAGGAACTGACCGAGCCATTCTAATATTTCAAAATCATGCAGAATTTGATTGCGAATATTCGGTCGAGTCACTTTCACCACGACTTCACGACCATCATGCAGGGCAGCAGTATGAACTTGTGCAATAGATGCTGCGGCCAAAGGCTGCTCGTCAAAACGTGCAAATAAGGTGTTGACATCTGCTTTGAGTGATTCTTGGATACGCATTTTTGCGACATCATTACCAAACGGTTTAACTTGGTCTTGTAGTAGGACCAGTTGTTGTAAAACCTCAGGTGGAATCAAGTCTCGACGGGTCGACAACAGCTGTCCGAGTTTAATCGCCAGCGGCCCCATTTCTTCCATGGCTTCTTTCAGCTTGAGCGGATTTTTCCGTTCTTTGCTTGACCATGCCGCAGGGTGCATGCGGATGAAGGACAGGATATGCCGGGCTTTTTCAGGTAATTCTTCCGCAGGAAACAACGTGTCGAGTCTATAGTGCGCAGCGATGCGCCAAAGGTCGAGTAAACGTGAAACGTGCGGAATCATATCTGTAAATACCTAGTCTTAAGTGTTGTCTTGTAATGCGTCAATTTGGTTTTTCAGCAGCTGAATTTTAGCTTCTGCACGGTCCAAATTTTGATTCAATATACGGGTGTCTTGATTCAGATCATCCATTTGCCAACGTGGGGCAAACAGGCCTGAATCTTCTTTGAGTGCATCTTCGGCAAAGAACAGATGGCTTTGCAAAGTTCGCTTGAGATGTTTCGGTGCGAGTTGCAGCTTAGCAATTTCGTGTGCAAGGCTCGGACCAATCCAAGGGCTTAAATGCGAAGCTAAATCGGGCTCAGCTTGCTGCATGATACGTTGGATATCCTGCAATAAGTGATAATCACCTTGCAATGGGATATTGCCAACATCATCGGCCAACAGCAATTTTAAAAGCTCAACCACGGTTTTGACCTGCAAGGTCGCCGTTGCTTCAGTGATTTGCGTTTGCGCATCAAACGGACGCTGTTCGAAAATCGATGCAGATTGGCTGTGACCTGTTGCCGTTGGTTCAAGGCGAACTTTATTTTCGTCAAAAAACACATCGACCGAGAGTTGCGGTGAATCAATCACCACACGAAGCATTTTACCTTGTAATTCATTCAGTTGGATGCGGGTAATCGCATCCAAATCAATGACATGATGAATTAAGCGTTCAACTGCACCAAGTGCGAGAATCGACCACATAGTTCAGCCTTCAGTATTAAAGTTTGAAACCACGGTGTACCGCCACGATACCACCGGTTAAGTTGTGGTAATCGCAGTTTTGGAAGCCCGCATTTTCCATCATACCTTTGAGGGTACGTTGGTCTGGGTGCATACGAATCGATTCGGCAAGGTATTTATAACTTTCAGAATCATTGGCCACAATTTTACCCATGATTGGTAAAGCGGTGAATGAATACAAGTCGTAGAGTTTTGAGAATGGTTCAAATACCGGTTTAGAGAATTCTAAAATCAATAAACGGCCACCTGGCTTAAGTACGCGGTACATTGCCGCTAGTGCAGCATCTTTGTCAGTCACGTTGCGTAGGCCAAATGAAATAGTCAGCAAGTCAAAGCTGTTGTCCGCAAATGGCTCTAAAGTTTCAGCATTGGCCAAAACAAAGTCCACATTAGTACAGCCTGCGTCGATTAAACGATCACGACCGACATTCAACATTGATTCGTTAATGTCTGAAAGTACCACATGACCAGTAGGGCCGACTTCACGGCTAAACACTTTGGCAAGGTCACCCGTACCACCGGCAATGTCCAATACGTGTTGACCACGACGTACGCCTGACATGTTAATGGCAAAGCGTTTCCAGAGACGGTGAATACCAAATGACATTAAGTCATTCATGATGTCGTATTTACTTGCCACAGAATGGAAAACTTCAGCGACTTTCTGTGCTTTATCTTCGCTGCTGACGGTTTGATAGCCGAAATGCGTGGTTGCACCAACGTTGCCTGTATTGGCACCACGTGGCAGATTATATTTAGGTACTGAACCAGTCACTGGGGTATCGGTCAACTGTTGTTGTAAAGATTGTTGCTGACCTTGTGCTGTCCCTTGTGGTAATGGTTCGGTTAAGAATGGACTCACTTTGTCTGTAGTTTGTGCCGACTCAGGTGTAGGGGTAGCCGATTGATTCTCATTAGACATTAGAGTCACTCCTAACTTATAAATAGGGTTAATGTTGCTGTGTAAACATGATGACAGATTCTCTGTTGTTATACAGCAGTCATTTGCATTTGTTGTGAATAATATACAGAAAAAATAAGGATCTGCTGTAACAGCTTTGCAAATCCCCTATAAAAAATCTGATTTTATGGGCTAAATATCGCCAATACTGTATCTGTTTTTGTATTGGCAGCGTGTGTTGCCTTTTAGGCCGCAGGTTGGAATGGGGCTGGGTCACCGGCATGTACACGTTCCACAATTTGACGTTCAACTGCGGTAAATTCACGGACAAATTTCTCAGCCGATTTCAGCGGTTTCATTGCCAAAAAGCCATCTTGCATAAAATCATACATCACTTCAAAATGATATTTATGTGCTGCACCTTTGCACATTTTAAATGCCGTATAGACCATAAATGAGCGCATATATTTGTCGAGTTTATGGCCTAAATCATCAAGCAACTGTAACTGCAACATGCGATCTGTACTTTGATCCAACTTAAGATAGGTCTGGCGCATCATCTCATCGTTTAAGGTGGGATTGGATGGATAATCTTTCAGCAATTGTATTGCCACTTGCTCATCCAGTTGCACCGCTAGGATCGCCAATTTTACCCCTGAAGTTCCAGTTTTAATTGCATTGTCTGGAATCAGTTTCTCAGCTTTATGTGCATAACGTGTTAGACGCGCAATTTGTGCGGCCAAAGCATCAAAATCCGGACCGCCATATAAACGGTTAATAAAATATTCCGACATCAGCACATTGTGTTTTTCGGCAAATTGTTTGGCATGGGTACGCTGCATACGCTGTTTCTGCCAATGTTGAACATCGTGTAGGCGTTGTAAAATTTCAGGATTTTTGTGGTAATTCAACTGGTAATACAGTTCAAGTAAATCATCTAATGCTGCAAGTTTGGACATTGAGTGTCTCAATTATTTTTTAGATGCATGAATTTTAGAGCCTGTTTGGCAATAGGGCTATGACAAAGTGACAAAATTGTGCAGTAAACTGAGTCAGTGTGTTGCCAAAAGCATCGGTATTGATGAGTGATCAAGACTGCATGAAAATATTGTTGTCCGATGAAAGGCATGGTTATACTCAAAATAGAATGAAAATAAGGGTCTGCCATGAGCTTAAAAGAAACAGAATTTCAATTGATGGATGAAGAACAACTCTCAGTTGAACTGATCGAAGCACAGTACCAACTGAAAAATACCAGTCAACAACCCAATGCAAAAAGTGTGTTGATTTTGGTGAGTGGGATTGAGCTGGCGGGGAAGGGGGAGGCAGTAAAGCAACTGCGTGAATGGGTTGATCCGCGTTATCTGCGGGTGAAAGCAGATGCGCCGATTATTTTCAATCAAAAGCAAACCTTTTGGCAGTCCTATGCGCGTTTTATCCCTGCCGAAGGGCAGATTATGGTGATGTTTGGCAATTGGTATAGTGACTTACTCAGCACCGCCATGCATGTGTCCAAGCCTTTGGATGAAACCTTGTTTGATGATTATGTTGAGAATATGCGGGCCTATGAGCAAGACTTAAAAAACAACCATGTCGATGTGATTAAAATCTGGTTTGACCTGTCGTGGAAGTCCTTACAAAAACGTCTGGATGAGATGGATCCGAGCGAAGCGCATTGGCATAAATTGCATGGACTGGATTGGCGCAATAAAAAACAATATGACAATGTGCAACGACTACGTCAGCGCTTTAGTAATGATTGGATAGTGATTGACGGTGAAGATGAGCAAAGCCGCGATCAACAATTCGCACAGCATATTTTACGTACGTTGAAACATTGTCCCGAGCATATTCTGAATACGAAAGAACACTGGCCCCAAGCTCCAGTTCCTGAACTTTTATTGTCACCTGCCACTGAAATGGCCGATGAAGCAGCATATAAAAATGAATTAAAAAAATTAAGTCAAAAAGTTGCTGAAGCTTTACGTTGTGCTACACGCAATGTGGTGATTGTCTTTGAGGGAATGGATGCTGCAGGTAAGGGCGGTGCGATCAAACGCATCGTGAAAAAGCTCGATCCACGTGAGTATGAGATTCACACCATTGCCGCACCAGAAAAATATGAATTACGCCGTCCGTATTTATGGCGCTTTTGGAACAAAATAGTCCCAGAAGAAAGAATCACGATTTTTGACCGCAGTTGGTATGGTCGTGTGTTGGTGGAACGCGTTGAGGGCTTTGCCAGCACAGTGGAATGGCAGCGTGCTTATGATGAAATTAATCGCTTTGAAAGTGATCTATATAATAGCCAAACCGTCGTGATTAAGTTTTGGCTTGCAATTGATAAAGATGAGCAAGCGGTACGCTTTAAGGCACGTGAAGAAACCGCGCATAAGCGGTTTAAAATTACTCCAGATGATTGGCGTAACCGTGATCGCTGGGAGGATTATTTACATGCCGCAGCGGACATGTTGCAACGTACCGATACAGAGCATGCACCGTGGCATGTGATCGCCACCAATAATAAACATCAGGCACGTTTGCAGGTACTAAACATGATTTTGAAGCAACTGAAAGCAGATTAGCGAACGCATAAAAAAGCCACATAATGTGGCTTTTTTATATCATCTATTTTATTGCAGCTTGGTCGTGATGGGGCTTAGGTGTTGGTTGGTTAGGATATTTTTGCTGAATACGCTTGGCCAAACGGTAACTTTCTTCGACATGGGTTTCAGCGACTTTTTTCATTATAATATAACCCAGACTGGCTGCTACGATTTGCCCACCTAATGGGATAAACTTGGTCACTTGTTTGGTGATATATTTGGTTGCGATGTTATTCAGGGATTTTTTCATTGCCGTACGGGCAACGACCAAACCTGAAAACTCGATCCCGCGTTTGCGCAGTTCATTCCATTGAATTTCTTTGGTTTTTGGGTCATATACACTGATTTGTTCGGGCGCTAAACCAAAGCGTGCATTAATCTCGGGGATTAGTTGTGACAGAATCCCGACATCAATCACGACATCGAGAAAAGGCACCGGAATAATCGCGGCTCCTGCTGAATAATACGCACGTTTTTTAACCAGCTCTAGGCATTCGGCACGAATAATTTCCAGATTAAGGTTAGAGTCTATTGAGTCTGGAATGTGATCTATTTTCATAAGCAGATACCCTGAATACTGTATTGGTTTTTTTCTCATCAAGTCGCATTAAGATACTTGTTTAAAAGCACTTTTTGCAATCAATTATCTTTTTAAAGTCGCATAGACAGTTGAAGATGTATAGTAAATAATCATTGTTGTTTTGTAGTAGTGGATCAGACAGGCGGTATAGATAGGACATGGCAATACACGTAATTCAAAGTCAGCGTATCGAAGTATTGGTAGATTGCCTGATTGAGCAATTAAAGGCACAGCAGTCAACCAATGCTTTGTCAGTATTGCAGGAAAGACATATCGTGGTGCCCGACCAAGCGATTGCCGCATGGTTAAAACAAAAGATCGCTGAGAAGATTAGCATCAGTGCCAATATTAAACATCACCATAAAATTGTAGGTCTACAGTGGAAGGCCTATGAATGGGCGCTGCCGAATAAGCAAGATCGCGAGCGGATTAAAGGGATTAACATGCCGCCGCTGATTATGCAGTGGCGAATTTACAATGCGCTGTCGCCTTATATTGCTGCCGATCAGTTTGAAGCACTGCATATTCCTGAGGATTTACATGTCTTATTACAGCGTGTATATGACAATAGTGCCCAACTTTCAGACTTACAAAAACGTGCGAGCAAACGCCAAGCCATGTTGTATTGGATTGCGGCACAAGTCACGCGCTTATTCAGCAACTATATGAGCTATCGCGGTAGCTGTATTCATACACCAGATGAAGGGGTGGAGCATTGGGTCTGCCCACATTGTGATACCGATTGGTTAAAGGCTTGGAGTAAAAATCAGCCTTTAAATATTCTGCAATTGGCAGGCTTAAAGCCGCAGCAAGCGGAAGAATATTTGCCGACTCAGGCCAGTCAACTTGAACATTGGCAGCGCTGGCTTTGGCATCATGTGTTCCAAAAAGACTTTAATGATCGACAGGAAATTGACCATAAGTTTTGGCTTGCCTTGGCACGTGCCGAGCAAAATCGACAGCAGCAATTTGACTTAGGTATTGAAGAACACGATGTCGAGGATGATGAACGTCACCAAACCCACAATGGTTTGCCCGAACAGATTTTTGTCTTTACCACCTTAGAACTTCCGCCTGCACAGCTCAAATTCCTGTATCGCTTAGCGGCCTTTACCGATGTCTATGTGCTGTATTTCAACCCGTCGCGTGAATATTGGGCAGATATGGTCGATCCGGTATGGAAAGATCGCTATAACCTAAAATTACAGCAGCGTTATATCGAACGTAATCCAAAGGTCACCTCAGAACAAATTCAGGCCTATTTAAGTACAACCAATGCCGAATTTCGGGAATCACAACATTCCTTGCTGACTCGTTTGGGTAAACGTGCGCGTGACAATTTTGCTTTGTTGGTGAATATGTCGGGCGGTGACGGTTGGGAAGACCTATTTCCTGAAGAAGCACCGACGACACTGCTGGGTCAAATTCAATATGACATCATGACCTTGGAAGAACCTGATCAACATGCTTATGCATTATCGCTAGAAGATGATTCGATTCAATTTCATGTTTGTCATTCGAGTTTGCGCCAGCTAGAAGTATTACGGAATCAATTGGTGCATTGGCTGGCAGCAGGGACGGAGGACGAACCGCGCCATCCAAGTAATATTTTAATTTTAGTGCCGAATTTAAAAGAACTCGAACCGCATATTCGAACCGTGTTTTCCACCACGCGTGGTATCGGTAAAACAGCGCAAGATTTGCCTTATATTCCAGTAAAAATTGCCGGAGTGGTGAGTCAGGATATACAAAATGCATGGCAAGCTTTTGTTGGACGGATTGAAATTAGTCAAGGACGTTTTACTGCTGAAGATTTTCATGACTGGTTGAATTTAAATGCCGTGCAGGAGCTGTATAAACTCGATCATGTACAAATGGAACGCATGATGGAGCTGTTGGTGCATGCCGGTTTCCGCCGTGGTTTAGATGAACAGCACATGATGGCGTTTTTGTCCGAGCAAGACCGTGATTATCGTTATACCTTTAAATTTGCTTTAGACCGTTTGGTGTTGGGTGTTGCCATTCCTAAACATGAAGTCTATGCCGAAACCTTAAGTTTCGCTGGCGTATTAAGCAGTGATTTCGAGCTGGTTCAAATCCTGATTCGAATCTATCGCGATATCAGTGCTCGTCGGGATTGGTTGCTGCCTGAAGCCAATACGAAAACTGTCAAAGCATGGTTGCAGCAACTGGATCTGGACCTAAAGCCTTTTGTCGAAAGCAGTGGACGTGCCTTTGAAAGCATCCGTAGTGTAGTACGTGCCGTGACCCAACGTCTGCACAATGCGCAGAGCGATAAAGTTGAATCCCTGCCTGAAAATTTTCAGTTGCCCCTCGCGCTATTGTTAAAGGAAATTCAGCAAGGCATTGATGCTTCAGTTGAACAGTCTGAACCGACTGGCTCAGTGACCTTTGCCGATATCGGCAAAATTCGCCAAGTGCCTTATGACTTGGTGGTGCTGATGAATATGGACAGTGGTAAATTTCCGCGTCGCGATCAACAAGTTCCCTTTGACTTGATGGACTTGCTGAAACCGGTATTGGGCGATCGTTCACGCTTAGAAGATGATAAAGGCGCGTTTTTAGATGCCTTGCTGTTTGCGCGTAAGTCCTTGTGGTTGTTCTATAACGGCTTTGATGTAAATGATGGTGAAAGCCGTGAACCATCTTCGGTGTTGTACGAATTTAGTCAATTTTTAGCCCGGATGATTCGTCCACAAGGACTTGATCAGCCACATGATGCCATGACGGATTTAGAAGGTTTACGCGTTCCGCAGCAATTAAGTCCACTGTATCACGTGCATCCACTACAACCTTTTGACCCCAAAGGTTTTAAGGCGGGCAATCATTTACGTTTTAAAGACCAATGGTTTGCAGTTGCAGAGCATATTTTGGATCAAAGCGGGCAACGTCAGTCGTGGATTAATCGCGATTATCCCGTGCTAGAGGAGGCCGATATTCGCGTGCTGGATGGGCAGGAATGGATTAAAGATGTGGTGTTTCCTGCACGTTTGTATTTGAAAACCTTGGGCGTGGCCAGTGTCTATATGGGCGATCAATTGCCGCAGCAAGAACCACTGTTGTTAGACAAATTACAGCAATATCAGGTGCGTGATTTATTACAAAAACATTATGTGCAGTCTCCGCCCAAACAGACCGATGATGCTGAACAAGTATCCGCGATGAACGAACCCGATATTGCGCTATTTCAACATGTACTGCCTGTAGGGCATACGCGGACAGGGGCGTGGAAAATTAGTTTGCAAGAACAACAGCAACTTTTAGAGCGTTTGCAAGGGCGTACCATTACCCCGATTACCCAGCAAAACCTCATCATTCAGGAAAATTTACTGCTGAATATCACTGTCCCTGAAGATAGCCAAACCACCCATTGGCTCAGTTGTATGGCTTCAAGTGCCAAGCCCAAACGTCAGACCCAAACATGGCTGGAATATCTGTTGTGGTTGAGCCATTGGGATTTGGGTGATGACGGTGCATCACATATTCGTGAAGTGATTTGTCATGATAAAAGCATCATTTGCAAAGGCTTAAGTTCGAAGCAGGCCAAACAGCAATTAAACGAATGGCTAGGGCTGTGGCGGCATGCACAAAAACGTCCGGTGGTTTTACCTGCGGCCTTGGTGCGTAAAGAAAATGCAAAATGGGTTGAAAATGAACAGGGACAAGTGGTACTGGACAATATGCCGAAGTTACAAGAAGAATGGCTCAAAAACCATAGTTTTGGTGGGATTGAATTAGAGTCGAATGAAGCCAGTTGTCATCATCGCGATTGGAAATTTATTTTGCAGCAACAAGCCCCTGATGCGTTATTCGAGCTGTCTTGTACTCATTATGCCGAAAAACTCTATCGGGTGATGGATGCAGATGAAACTGGGGCGAAAAAATTAGAGGTGGTGAAATGAACATGCCGCAACAGGCCATGAGTCTTTCCACCAACCCGATTGCGGATATGATTTTTACTGGACTGCACTGGATTGAAGCTTCAGCGGGAACGGGAAAGACCTATACACTTTCCAGCTTAATGGTGCGGATTTTTTTAGATCGCTACCTGCCGAATCAGGTCATCGCCACCACTTTTACCCGTAAAGCCACGGCCGAGCTAAAAGCACGGGTACGTTTGCGAATTGAAGAAACGCGTGATTTTATTTACGGCTTATTAAGTACCTCACCAGCAGAGCTGCAACAGCTCCAGCAAAGCATAAATGATCCGTTGTACCAACAAGTGCTGAAAGATCATGGGCATCATTTGGATTATGCTTACCACCGTTTAAACGTGGTGTTGCAGCAATATGAAGAATTGTTTGTCGGTACGCTGGACAGTTTCAGTCAGAAGTTATTACGTGAATTTGCCTTTGAAAGTGGTCGTATTGAACAGGTGCAAATCAGTGATGATGAAGACTTGCATATTGAACGTTTACTGCATGATTTATTACGTGATTGGATTCAGCAGCAGCCGGTACATTTGATTGAATATTTGATGCTGAATAAACAGCTGAAAGGGCCGGAGCATTATCTCAGTGTGGTCAAGGAAAGTCTGAATTTTCCTTCGGTGGATTTACGCGTGCCGGAACTGCCTGAAAATGCCTTATTGCATTTTGAAGCGGTGTGTCAGCAACTGTCGCAATTACTGCCCACAGCACGGGTTGAATTGGCCGACTGTTTCGATGCTGACAGTATTTATAAAAGCTATGTTGATGCCAAACGCTTTAATAAAGGCACATTTTTCACCCTGTTTAATACTGAATTACCGACCTTCTTGCAGCACTTTGAACAGCAGGGAAGCCAAGCTGTCCTTGCAGAAACGACTTCCTTGCAATCTATCGTTAAAGGTGTTCGCAAGTTATTTTTTGATCCTACTAAAAAGTTTTGGAAGGATCGTGCTTTTAAAGACAAAGTCGTTGAGGAGCAACCGAATGTGCAAACCACGTTCTATCAACATGTGTTTGTACAGCAACTTCGTGCCTTTATTGAAGCGTTTGATCATCTCAATCAAGCGGAACAATACCTGAATTTTTATTTGGCGCAGGAAGTCAAAAAGCATTTACCGCAAGTATTGCATCAAGCGGGTGAAACCACATTTTCACAGCAAATTCGCACCTTATTGGAAGCGCTACAGCAGAGCGCTTCGGCAGGCAAAGACAGCTTTGCGGCACATGTATTGGCACGCTACCCCCTCATTTTGGTCGATGAATTTCAGGATACCAACCAAGATCAGGACGACATGCTGTCGAGCATTTGGCGGGTCAAAGAACGCTTGCACCAAAGTTGTATGATTATGGTGGGTGACCCGAAACAGGCGATTTATGGTTTCCGTGGCGGGGACATGCTGACCTACCGTAAGGCACGCCATGATATTCAAACGAAGGCTGGGCGTTGTTATACCTTAAATAAAAACCATCGCTCAGTGAAAAACTTGGTCAGTGTGGTAGATGCTCTATTTCATCGACAAATGGATTTCGGTGAGCAAGTCGATTACACCCCTATTCAGGCCGGTGAGCGCGAACATCCGCCTTTAATTGATCAGGGGCAGATTAACCCACAGCCGCTGCGTTGGTTGCAGTTGGATGAAAATTTGCCTGAAGCGGAGCAAGTGGCCTGGCAGATTCAAAATTTATTAAATCAGGCGCAACACGGCACTTTATATTTTCAAGAAAAAACCGGGCCACGTGCTTTCACAGCTGATGATATTGCGGTTTTGGGACAAAACCATTTTGAGTTGGAACAGGTACAAACTTGTTTACAGCAACTGGGTGTGCCTTGTTATAAAGCCTCACGTGAGAGCGTGTATAAAAGTGCCGTCGCGCAAGATGTTGCAGCCTTACTGAATGCGATTTTAAACCCTTATCAGGAAGCCAAAGTTAAAAGGGCCTTACTCAGTCGCTTATTGGGCTATGATCTAAAAACCTTGGTTGAGTTGGAGCAACAGCCCGATGGCCTGAGTGATGTGATTGAACAGCTTGAGCAGATTCGACTGATTTGGAATGAGCAAGGATTCCGCAGTGCGTGGAATAGTTGCATGACTTTGTTTCAGGTGTGGACGCGACTGGTTGCTGGGCAAAGTCGTGACAATGAACGTACCGTGGTGAACTTAAGACATTTGTCCGAATTGCTGAGTCAACAAAGTGAACACTACACCGGCGCGCATAAATTATACCAATGGTTTATCCGTCAAATTAATTTGGGCATCAATAACGAAAGCACGCAAGAACGCAAATTGACTGGAAATTTAGGCGTGCAGTTGATGACGATTCACGCCTCCAAAGGTTTGGAATTTGGCTGTGTGTTTTTGTTAGGGGCCAATGCAGGTTTAAGTGAAAAGGGCAATTTAAACTTTTCATTGAAAGAAAATCAGAAGAAAAGCTTGGGCTTAGAGCGTGTTATTGCGGTGAAATCGTCCGATTTACCTGAAGATGATATCGAGCAAAATGAGGCGCGTAATGCTGCCGAACATCACCGTTTATGGTATGTGGCGTTGACCCGCGCCAGTTATCGGGTCTATGCGGTACTACGTCATCATGCTGAGGAAAAAAAGCAGCAAGCAGAAGCACGATCAGGGCTGACCTTTTGGCGCGGTACGACCACCGATATTTTCCAGCATGCTGAAAGTGTGGATGAAAACGTACTGAATAATGCACCTGCGCGACTGGCCCAGCAGCATAACAGCACCCCAGAATTACATGCTGCAAGTATTCCAACAGGCAATTTTTATCCTCGCGAAACTACCAGTTTTACTGCATTGACCCGTGTGACACTGAAAAGCCATAGCCAACGTGACCAATTGGCCGCGCCAGTTGTCGAGGTCAGGGACAGTGCAGCCGATGAAGTCGAGCAAGTGGCTGTGCAGTCAGCAGAATCGACCGTGCAAATTTCGTGGATTAAACGCCATTTTCCGAAAGGCACCAAGCCGGGAAGCTTTCTGCATAAGCTGATGGAAAAAGTCAAATTCAGTACTGCGGATGACCAATTGGCTAAAGCCATTGCCACACGTTTCCATAGTGATGTGGAATTTGATTCGCCTCAGATGCTGCAAAACCTGATGAAACAGCTGGGGACGACCGAAGATCCTGAGCAAGTCGAATTACAGATCATTCAAGAAATGCATGAATGGTATCGCCAGATTATTCAGACCCCTTTGCATGAAGGCTTTAGCCTGAGTCAGCTCAAAGACGGTGAATACCGTGCGGAAATGGATTTTCACATGAGCTTGGCCGATCGCGCGCTGGGGATTCGTAAAGTTCGTGCCTTATTTGAAAGCCTGAAGGAACCCGATTTACTCATTCAAGACCTGAATGATGTGTTTACTGCGCGCTATCTCACCGGTTCAATTGACTTGGTGTATTTTGATGGTCAGCGCTATCACATTGCCGATTATAAGAGTAATTTCTTGGGCGAACAGACCGTACATTATAATCAGCCGCATATTCGCGAAAGTATGAGCCATTCCAGTTATTGGTTGCAGGCCGCACTGTATCTGGTTGCTTTGCATCGTTATTTGACTGCGGTGATGAAAGATTATGACATATCACAGCATTTGGGCGGTGCGAGTTATCTGTATTTACGCGGGATGGATGGGCAATCCAACGCAGGCGTATATCACTGGAAACCGAGTGATGATTTCATTCGATCTTTAGATGAAATCTTAAGCGCTAAGGTTGTGGTTTAATCGTGAATAATCGCCTAAATACAAAAAATATTGTCAATAAAACAATAGATTGTCATGTGGATAAGTTTGAGGATAACTGTGTGGAAAATGAGCAAAAAACCTTATCTGTACAGGCTTTGAACATATTGCGGAAAAATCCAGCAGATTCTGATATTTTGAGTCAAAAAAATAAGGCAGAACATACAGAAATTGAACCTGTTTTACCTGACTGGATTAGTTATTTACTTGAGCAGTATTTACCGCAAAATGCAGATCACATACAGGCCAATGATGTGATTCAACAGCTTATGCAGGCAGTACAAAATGGCGATAGTTGTCACCCTGTGACATCAGCGCAGATTCAGTGCTTAGTGCCATTGGTACGGTCCGAAGCGCAGGCAATACAACAGGCATCGCCTTTCGTCTTTGATGGTCAGCGATTATATTTATATCGTTATTGGGCATTAGAGCATGCTTTAGCCAAGCAAGTGGCGCGTTTAAGCCAGTTATCCTCTCCAATAAGTGGGACTGAACACAGCCAAGAGCTATTAACCGATCCACATCAAATTCAAGCTTTGAACATGGTGTGTCAGCATAGTCTGAATATTATTACGGGTGGGCCGGGAACAGGTAAAACTTATACTTTGGCGCGAATTATTGCCGTGCTCAATGAAGCAAAACCTGAGCTAAGAATTGCGATGGCCGCACCAACGGGGAAAGCAGCTCAGCGCATGGAAGAGGCTTTACAAGCGGCCTTTAAAGATCCCGCTTTGCAACATTTTTCCATTTTGAAAAAAGCCCTAAAACCTGTGACCTTGCATCGCCTTTTAGGCTTAGGTACACGTGCAATTCCACGCTTTAATGAACGGCAACGTTTACCCTACGATGTCATTGTGGTCGATGAGGCCTCGATGTTGGATTTGAGTCTGGCGCAGATGTTGTTCGCGGCGATTCCTGATCATGCCAAACTGATTTTATTGGGTGATGCTGAACAATTGGCTTCGGTCGACGTGGGGGCGGTGCTTGCCAACTTGCAAGAGGTTGAGGCTTTAAAAGGCCATCGGACACATTTACAGACCAGTCGTCGTTTTGTACAAGGCGCAGCGATTGGTGAGTTTGCACGATTTATTCAGCAGCAAGATGAAGCACAAAGTACAGCACAGGTTTTAACTCAGTTTGAGCAACAGGTAGTGTCAGCGGGCACATTGGCTCCGATTCCGTTATCACTCGAGATGAAGGATAAAATTCAGTTGCAATATTTACCCACATCAACCGATCCTACGCCCGATTGGGGACATTATTACGATCAATTGATGTATGGCTTTCAAGCGTATGTAAAAATGCTAGAGCATGTGCCAGAGCAAGAAGCGGAATTTACCGGATGGCTTTCACACGTGATTAAAACATTTGATGATTATCGAATTCTGTCGGCTATTCGCTATGGCAAACTCGGTTTATCTGAGCTGAATCAGCAGATTGAATCTCGCGTGCTGCATCAACTCGGTGAGCTTAAGCAAGGCGACTGGTATGTGGGGCGACCAGTCATGATGACCTATAATGATTATCAACTGGGCTTATCAAATGGAGATATTGGTATTTGCTTGATACGTCCTGCACAGCCAAAACGCCAATTTGAAGTCTATTTCCCAAGTTTGAATAAATGGGTTGCGGCAACGCGCTTACCGAAAAGTATTGAAACAGCATATGCACTGACCATCCATAAATCACAAGGTTCCGAATTTACTCATACTGCTGTTGTTTTGGAAAATCATGCGGCTGAAATGATGAGTAAGGAGCTGATCTATACTGCTATTACACGTGCGAAAAAAGTGCTGAGCTTATTGGTTGCAAAAGAGGCATTGGCCAAAGCGCTGACAAAACGAACAGCACGAGTGAGTGGCTTATTAGAAAAAGTTAACAATCAGTTTTCTTTATAAAGTGTGGGCGAAATGTATCGGATTTTGTAAGAAATGGCTTACATTAATTCGAGATATTTGCGCATAGAGCTTTCTGACCATTTTTGAGAAGATGACTTCACAGAAAAAGAACTCAACACGGATAGTTGAGTAAAATCGCAAAAGTATAAGAATAACGTCAAAAGACAGCGAACTTACAGTGAAGTAAGGAAAAGAGGAAACTTACAGCCGCTAAGCCTTGTAGTTTTGGGAGAGACTACAGGGCTTTTTTATGTCTGGAGGTTTTAAAAAATGCATGCGGTAACAGAAAAAAATATAAAGCTTAGCTTTTGTACGAAAAAGCTTACATAGAGATACGAAAAATACGACTTTAATCGAATAGGCTTTATGGCAAAATCTACCACATAAGGAAGTACAAGTTAAAACATGGAATGTTTGACATAAGGACGCGGAAAAGCGCCATATAAAACAATAAATTAGGACTTACGCAGTATTATTTATAGATTCTCTGTGGTAGCAGATGATTTTTATCGAGAATAAAGTCATCAATGAAG
>NZ_JBLZXR010000151.1:0-16326 GCF_050285345.1 Acinetobacter sp. | reverse complement strand
CATGAACATTCTTGCGCTTGGGCATAAGCGTCTAGCTGTAGGAATCACCTCCGTTTAAGGGAGGTGAGGATGTCAATTTCGCTATATGATTGTTGTATAAAGGATAGTTTATTTATTTTGAGTATATTTTAAACTAAAGAAAATTCAGTTTTTACTTATCATAAAAAAGTATAAACAAGAGTAAAGATTAGTATTTGAATAATTAGTAATCATTTGATAAATCAGTCAATAATGAATCGCTGATTGAAATAGAATTAGATGTTTTATGTTTGATCTGCGTACTCTGGCATAGATTAGTCGTAGATTCATCACGATTAGCGGAAATTTTCTTGATCTATGCAGTCAAATTTAGCCATAGATAGTGTGAGGTATAGAACCGTTAAACTTCCAATAATATTCACTTATATAAAACGTGATCAGTCATATTAATTTAAAGATGAACTTCAATATTTTTGGGTAAATATTTAAAAATATATTTTATAAATCAAAAACTTGTTTTTTACTATTTTTTATAAAAATACCATTGTTTTATATGATTAAAATCAAAAAAAGTTTAAAAATATTCTAAAAAAGCTATACACAGATGTAAAAATGCTTAAAATCGGCGCTAATTTTTTTCACGAAGCCAGATCTGATCTAGATTTGATGCGGGGACAAAGCATGAGTCAATTTTATCCAAAAGCCATTTTAGCCGCTTTAGTATCGTTAGGAACTGTTTCTGCATTTGCCGAACAAGTAGCAGCGGACGCTGGCGTATGGTCAGGCAGTTTAGGCGTTGTGAATAAATATGTTTACCGTGGCAGTGAAGAAAATGATAAGCCTGCAGTTCAAGCCGGTTTGGAATATGCACATAATAGTGGCGTATTTGCAGGTTACTGGGGTTCAATGCTGAATTATGACCCGACAGATGAGACGCAATCGCATGGTTTTGAACATGATTTTTATGTAGGTTATGGTCGTGAATTAAATGAGGATTGGAGTTATAAATCTCAAATCATGGCCTATGTCTATCAAGGTGGCGGTTCGGTTTATAATGAGGATCGTTCTGAAAAACGTCGCACTACGGGTGTCGATTTTATCCATGATGTCATGTATAAAGATCTTCGTGTCGGTATGAGTGTCTTATTGTCCGATGCCGATTATGGCAATGCGGGCGATGTGTACTTAAATGCTGCTCATCGCTACGCTTTACCATATGACGTATCACTGAATACCTCTGTGGGATTTTCTGTATTTAATGACGGTCGTGATGATAGCTTGCTGACTACGACTGAAGATTTTGTCTTTACCGAAGCACGCGTAGGCTTGAGTAAACCGATTGCAGATACTGGGATTGAGTTTTCTACAGACTATGTTTGGGGCGGCAAAAACCGTGAAGGCGAACATATGGATGATAATGTGGTCGTCGGTTTGACCTATTCATTCTAAAATAACGATCCTGAAAAACAGGATCACAGCATGCTAAGTATCCAAAGTGTACAATAAAAATTGTGCACTTTTTTTATGCATATTGAATGGCGTTACTGAAAAAACATACTCAAAACGGCGCACTTTTTAATTCTGTGACATCTGCGGTTTGATCGATTCATGATTTAGCGTGTGAAATGAAAAATTGCCAATAACACAATTTGAAAATATGGATCGAATGCGAATTAAAAATAAATAATGATATTAAATAAAAACTTAGATAAATATTTTAATTGTATTTAGTGTTATAAAATAAAAAATCAGCACGATTTTTAAACTTTGGCATAGCGCTTGCTATTACCTCATTGAGTTAAACGAAATAATCAAAAATACGTCGTTGCACGATGTGAGGGGAACCAATCATGAAATTAGCACTGAAGGCTTTATCTCTGGCTGTACTAGGTGCGGCATCAACTTTTACTTTGGCAGATGCTCCAGCTTCTGAACATACTGTATCGGGAAATATCGGTGTATTTTCGAGCTATAACTTACGTGGGATCACCAATGTGCCTGAAAATAGCCGTGCGACGATTCAAGGAGGATTAGACTACAGCCATGCTTCAGGTTTCTATGCAGGTTACTGGGGTTCTACACTGGATTATGCTTTGGGCAATGAAGGCCGTGATTCTTTTGAAAATGATTTCTATGCAGGTTATCACGGTAAAATTACCGAAGATTTAGCTTATACCCTTGGTGGTACTTATTATTACTATTATGAATCTGATGTCGATTCAGATGGCTTTGAAACTTTACTCGGTTTGAATTACAAGGACTTCAGTCTAACAGCACAAACCCTGACCCAAAATACAACGTGGGGTAATAAAGGTGATACCTATATTTTAGGGAGCTATAGTTATGCTCTGCCAAGAGACTTCAGTTTAAATACCTCACTGGGTCTATATGCTTATGGTGATGACGATGAATTTGTTGAGACGACTGAAGACTTTGGTTTTCGTCATTTTACCGCAGGTCTAAGCCATCCATTGGGAGATACAGGTGCCAGTGTGAGTATGGACTATATTTTAGGCGGCTATGACCGCATGGATGAAAAGCAAAAAAATAAGGTCGTATTCGGTTTGAAATATGGATTCTAATTTATAACTCATTGCAAAAATGGCGACTCAAGGTCGCCATTTTTTGTGGAGTACGAACAGCTTATGGATTCATATTGCAACGATAAGATAGAGCCTCAGAAATATGCTGTGCATTGATCTGTTCACTTTGTGCTAAATCGGCAATCGTCCGTGCAACCCGTAAGACGCGATGATAGGCACGCGCAGATAAGTTCATCCGTTGTTGAGCCAACTGCATAATATTTTGCGCGGTCTCATCCAAAATCGAATGTTGTTCCAACTGCGTTGGTGTCAGGGCCATATTGGGGCGTTGCTGTCTGTGCATTTGCAGGGCATAGGCCGAAACCACACGTTCACGCACCATACTTGAACTTTCGGCGCTATGGGTGCTTTGTAATTCATGCGCTGCTAAGGGCGGCACATCAATATGTAAATCGATCCGATCTAAAAGTGGGCCCGAGATTCGGTTCTGATAACGCTTAATACTTTCTGCACTGCATTGACAGCGGCTATCTTGATTAAATGCATAACCGCACGGGCAAGGATTCATTGCCGCGATCAATTGAAAATTCGCAGGGAAAGTGATTTGACGTGAGGCGCGCGAGATCACAATTTTTTTGGACCCAAGTGGTTGTCGTAAGACTTCTAAGACTTTTCGGTCAAATTCAGGCAGTTCGTCCAAAAATAACACCCCTAAATGGGCCAAAGTAATTTCCCCCGGCTTGGGATTTGAACCACCACCGACTAAGGCAATCGCAGAAGCAGTATGATGTGGGGGCACGAAATGGGCGTTGACCAAAATGATGCTGCGCACCGGAAATGGAATAAATACTGGCCACTTCTAGATTTTCTTCCATATTGAGGGGTGGCAGAATACTGGCTAATCGAGAGGCAAGCAGGGTCTTACCTGTACCAGGTGGCCCTCGAAACAGCAGGGAATGTCCACCGGCAGCGGCAATTTCCAAGGCACGTCTAGGGCGAAGCTGACCTTTTACGTCTGATAAATCAAAGTTATAGGCAGGTGTAGCAGAGGAAGACTTAGTGGCATGTGCATGAATCGATGTGGTTTGACTTAAATGTGCACAGACCTCTTTTAAATGCCGTGCCGGAAAGACTTGAAAATCCGAGAGTTGAGCCGCTTCATCTGCATTGTGTTCCGGTAAAATTAAGCGATGTCCTGCTTGTTGGCAGGCAATAGCGATACTCAAAATACCATTCACCGGTCGCAGATAGCCATCGAGCGCGAGTTCACCAATAAACTCTAAGCCATCGCCAGCATTTTCTGGAAGTTGACCTGAAGCAATCAAAATACCCAGTGCAATCGGCAAATCCAGCCTTGAGCCATCTTTAGGCAGGTCAGCAGGGGCAAGATTGATGGTCAGGCGTTTGGTTGGAAATTGAAATCCACTATTGATAATGGCAGAGCGGACACGATCTTTACTTTCGCGTACAGCAGCTTCGGCAAGTCCGACAATGGTCAGAGAAGGCAGACCTTGGCTGACATGAACTTCAACTTCAATTTGGGGTGCGTGTAGGCCGAGCAACCCCCGCGTATAAATTTTTGCAAAAGACATCTTATTGTTCCGTTATGGTGCATTATTTTTAATCGTTATGCGTCTTTTGTTGCACTAAAAAGGTGCTTATTTTTATTTCTGAATTTTTTGTTCGAGTTCGTCGATATGTTTCAATAATTCATTGAGGCGCAAATTGGCATTATTCAGTGCGGTGCGTTGGCGTTCAATTTCCTCTTTAGAAACAAGATCCATCTTGCTAACGACTTCATTGAGTAAGCTGCGCAGGTTATGTTCTAAATCTTTTTTAGGCTGATCGACTTGTTCTAATATCGCCTGTAATAAGGTTTCAATCATTCTATTCACCATGGAAGTAAATTGGTGGCAGCAGTTTAGCATCGCCTTATCCGAGACCATAGTACTTTAGTTTAAATATGGGTTTACTCGATAGGTAATATCGTAAATCTTCTTATAAAAACGTCTATATTTCTAAGCATCCATAAGAATATCCGTATAAAATAGGGATAAGGATATCTCATGCCTGTTGAACTATTTTCCCCCGACTTTAGTGATTTTGGCATGAAAATTGAACATAAAACCTTACAGGTGAAAACCGCCGAAGGAAAACAAACATGAAGCTCGTAACTGCAATTGTAAAACCTTTTAAATTGGATGATGTGCGTGAAGCACTCTCTGAGAATGGTGTTCAAGGGATCACTGTAACTGAAGTTAAAGGCTTTGGTCGTCAGAAAGGTCATACTGAACTTTATCGTGGCGCTGAATATGTGGTTGATTTCTTACCGAAAGTAAAAATCGAAATCGCAATCAGTGACGAACTGGTAGATACCGTTATCGAATCAATTACTCGTGTTGCAAGCACTGGAAAAATTGGTGATGGGAAAATTTTTGTAAGCAATCTGGAACAAGTCATCCGTATCCGTACTGGTGAAACAGGTGCTGATGCCGTTTAAGAAATTGGCATAAAGTTTGCTGGGTAACGAATAACTCAGAAAATCAGGTCGGGGGATACGAATGAAAAAAATGTTAATTGCACTCGGCTTGTCCAGTGCACTTCTAGGTGGTTCTGTTGCGTGGGCTGAAGAAGCCGCAACAGTACCCACAGCAGCTGCCACTGTAGTGGATACTGCAAACGAAACCGCAACACTCAATTCTACTGAAGCTATCGCAGTGCCTGCGCCAGCCGAAACAACACCAGAATCGACAGAACAACAAGCACAACTAGATACCGGTGATACGGCATGGATTCTGGTGTCGACTGCACTTGTTTTACTTATGACCATTCCGGGCTTAGCACTATTTTACGGCGGTATGGTACGTAAAAAAAACGTGTTAAGTACCATGGCGCATAGCTTTGTCGCGGCAGGTATAGTGAGCCTCACTTGGGTGACTGTTGGTTATAGCTTGGCTTTTGGTGAAGGTAATGCCTTTATTGGGAGTCTCGACAAGTTCATGCTGTCTGGGATTACACCAGATGCTTTAATGGGCACAATTCCTGAAATTCTCTTTGTTATTTTTCAAATGACCTTCGCCATTATTACTGTTGCTATTATTAGTGGTTCTGTTGCAGAGCGAATGAAATTTAGTGCCTTTGTTGCATTTATTACTATTTGGAGCATTGTGGTTTATGCACCGATCACCCATTGGGTCTGGGGTGGCGGTTGGTTAGGTCACGATGGTGCACTAGACTTTGCCGGTGGTACAGTCGTTCACATTAACTCGGGTGTTGCAGGTCTAGTTGCAGCTTACATGTTGGGTAAACGTATGGGACTTGGCCGCGAATCGATGGCGCCGCATAACCTAACTTTAACTGTGATTGGTGCAAGTTTGGTCTGGGTCGGCTGGTTCGGTTTTAATGGTGGTTCTGCATTGGGTGCAAATGGTTCAGCAGGTTATGCCCTTGTGGTTACTCAAGTTGCCGCAGCGGCCGCAGCCGTAGCTTGGTTAATCACTGAAAAAGTAGTTCGTGGTAAAGCATCGGTACTCGGTGGTGCTTCGGGTGCAGTTGCCGGTCTTGTGGTGATCACGCCAGCAGCAGGTTTTGTTACAGTTAGTGGCGCATTGGCCATGGGGCTGATTGGAGGGGTGGTGTGTTTCTGGGGAATTACTGCGTTAAAACGTGCGCTCAAAGCCGACGATTCTTTAGATGCTTTTGGCCTGCATGGTGTGGGCGGTATTGTCGGTGCGATTCTGACGGCATTCTTTGCAAGTGAATTTATCATGGGTGATAAGGCACCGACGAATGTAATGCAGCAATTGTGGGTGCAAGTGGAAGGAGTGCTTGCTACAGTGGCGTACTCTGCACTGTTAACCTTCATTATCTTGAAAGTGATTGATCTGGTGATGGGTATCCGCGTTGCAACCGATGACGAACGCATGGGGCTGGATTTAAGCCAACATGGCGAACGTATCGAATAATTATTTCATAGCAATAATCAATATATTGTGTAAAACAGCCCAAAAGGGCTGTTTTTTTTCTATATCTAGCGTAAAGCTCTACAAATTTAAAAAATTTTGCTACACTCTAAATCCGTTAGGATTTGTTCAATTTAACCACTATGCATTGTCCATTTTGCAACGCTGAAGACAGTAAAGTGATTGATTCACGTCTTGCTGCTGAGGGCTGTCAGATTCGCCGCCGCCGTGAATGTATTAGTTGCGGTGAACGTTTTACTACCTTTGAAAGTTATGAAGTGGTGATGCCTCGTGTCATTAAGTCAGGTGCTAAAAGTGAGCCTTTCGATGAAGCCAAACTTCGCCGTTCCTTAATGCATGCTTTGCAAAAACGACCAGTGACGCAAGAGCAGATTGAAACCGTTTTGAGCGATATTCAGCTGCAAATTCGCCGTTTGGGTGAGCGTGATGTGAAGTCGCGAACCATTGGCGAAATTGTCATGCAAGCACTGTTTGCCTTGGACCATGTGGCTTATGTACGTTTTGCTTCGGTGTATCAGGATTTCCAAGACGTTGAAGCCTTCCGTCGTCAAATTGAACAAATGCAGCAACGTGAACATTAATTTACATCATCTTGATTTTTATAAAGAGTTCATCCATGTCTGAGTCAGATCACGTGTCTATGCAGCAGCATCAGCAATGGATGCAGCAGGCCATTCGACTGGCACGTCATGGACAGTATTCCACACGGCCAAACCCCAATGTAGGCTGTGTCATTGTGAAAGATGGACAGTTAGTTGGTGAAGGCTTTCATCCCAAAGCAGGGCAACCGCATGCGGAAGTATTTGCTATGCGCGCCGCGGGTGAAGCAGCGCGTAGAGCAACAGCCTATGTGACGTTGGAACCTTGTGCACATTTTGGTCGGACACCGCCATGTGCCAAAGGTCTGGTCGACGCTGGCGTGTCAAAAGTGGTGGTTGCTTGTCCGGATCCCAATCCCTTGGTGGCCGGTAAAGGCATGCAAATCTTGCGTGATGCAGGCATTGAAGTGATCAGTGGTGTCTGTGAAGCGGATGCCCATCAATTGAACTCAGGCTTCTTGAAAGCCATGGCAACCGGTATGCCTTATGTTCGTTTAAAAGTGGCATCGAGTTTGGATGGTCGTACGGCAATGGCCTCGGGTGAGTCAAAATGGATTACTGGCGGTCTTGCTCGCCAAGATGTGCAGCATTGGCGTGCCATTTCAGGTGTAGTGATCACGGGCATTGAAACTGTATTGGCCGATAACTGCCAACTGAATGTCCGTAAGCTTGATGGTGTGGAAAATATCGATACGATTGTGCAGCCCAAACGCATCGTCCTCGATCGCCAAGGTCGCTTGCCTTTAACAGCAAAATTACTACAACAGCCTGCAACGGTAATGGTCATGGGACCTTATCGTCAGGAGTTGGCCGACTTGGGCGTGCTACAATTTGAGGTTCAGCCTTTGGCTGATCTATTAAAAATATTGGTCCAACAGCATCAAATTTATGATGTGTTGGTGGAAGCGGGTGCGACTTTATCCACCGCGTTCCTACAAGAACAATTGGTCGATGAAATGATCAGTTATGTTGCACCGACGCTATTGGGTCGGTCAGCTCGTGCAATGTTTAATGCGGAATTTGACCGCATGGCGGAGCAGCTTCGATTTAAGTTGAAAGACGTGACCCAAATGGGTGATGACATTCGCTTAAGGTTAATCCCTTCTCAAGAGACGCTATGAATCCAGAGTCTACGGTTTATCACAAACGTCGTCATGCGGCTCGTACCACAGACGAATATCTTTTCCATCAGTTGGTTCCCTATCTGGGCAACAAACGCCGTTTGTTACATCTGATTTTAGAAGCACTTGAGCAAACGGGAACCTTAAAACGTGAAGATGGTCGTGCGCCTATTTTTGCGGATTTCTTTGCCGGTTCTGGGGTGGTATCGCGTTTAGCTCGGCAAAATGGTTATCGTGTGATTGCCAATGACTGGGAACCTTATAGCCATGCGTTAAACAGCGCGATTCTCTCGTGCCGGGAAGCTCCCGCATTTAAAGAGTTAGGTGGTTATCAAAAAGCCATTGATTATCTCAACCGTTTACCTGAAGTTAAAGGTTGGGTGACACATAACTTGTGTCCACGTAATGACGAAATTTATGATCCTGCGCGTGACCGGTTGTTCTTTAAACGCCGTAATGGTATGCGTATTGATGCAATTCGCCAGCAAATTGCCACGTGGCAGGCGCAGGGTGCGATTGATGATGTGGAAATGAGTGCTTTATTGGCACCGCTGTTATATTCAGCCAGTTTCGTCAGCAACACCAGTGGGGTATTTAAAAGCTTCCACCATGGTTGGGGTGGTAAGACCCAAGCGGCGTTGGACCGTATCGGTTCATTGCTGTGGTTAAGCCCAAGCCGTTTTTGCGAAGTTGGTGATCTAAAACTTCCTGCAGCAGAAATGTGGTGTGTTGATGCACAGCATCTGGCCAATCAGATGAGCAGTTTTGAAGTGGATGTGGCCTATCTTGATCCACCGTATAATCAGCATGCTTATAGTAGTAATTATCATGTCTTAAATGCTTTAACTTTATGGGATCAAGTCGACTTACCGACTCCAGACACTAAAGGCTTTAAGAGTGGGATTGACCGAGCATGGCGTAAAGAACGCCCGAGTCCTTATAATTCTTCCAAGCATGCCCAAGAAGCTTATGAAAAATTATTAGAAACCATCAATGCACGTTATATTCTGACCAGTTATTCTACCGATGGTAATATCAGCGCCACAGATTTGTTACAAGCCAACTTAAAACGTGGTCGTGTGACGTTATTGACCCAAGATGTGCCACGTTATCGCGTGAGCAAACAACGTCAGTCTGAGCGTGCACGCGTACTCGAATTTATTGTGATTACCGATACCCACGCCAAATCAGGTCCACCAATTCGTCAGCTGTTGAGTCAATTACACCATTTTGCTGAACTCGGTGGTGTGGATACTTCGGGTGTCAGTACGCAACTTGATTTGTGGTAAAAAATACCTCTCCATTCTCTAGGGATTCACTATGTTTACAGGCATTATTGAAAGTTTAGGCAAAGTTGAAAGCATTCAAAATGTCGGTGGGGATGTACGCTTACGCATTCAAACTGATCTTGATATGTCGGATGTGCATTTGGGGGATTCAATTGCCACCAATGGTATTTGCCTGACTGTGATTGATTTTGGTAGCAACTGGTATGCCGCCGATGTGTCGCGTGAAAGTTTAAACCGAACTACGCTCGAGCATTGGAAAGCAGGGCAAGCGGTGAATGTGGAAAAGGCCATGTTGCCGACCACGCGCTTTGGTGGACATATTGTCAGTGGGCATGTCGATGCCGTGGGTGAAATTACTGTGGTACGTTTAGATGCGCGTTCAATCTATTTTGAAGTGACTGCACCGAAAGAAATTGCCCGTTATTTGGCCGAGAAAGGCTCAGTGACGGTAGATGGGATTAGCCTGACCATCAATCATTTACGGGGCAATATTTTAAGTTTGAATTTGATTCCGCATACGGCTGAGCGAACCAATATTGGCACATGGAAAGCTGGTACACGCGTCAACTTAGAGGTCGATGTATTGGCACGCTATATTGAGCGTTTACTACTAGGTGATAAAGCCGCAGAAACCACGCAGCAATCGAAAATCAGCATGGATTTTCTCGCTGAAAATGGTTTCTTAAAATAAGTTTAAAGCAGGTAGAACCCAACAGTCTGATTGAAAAATTAGACTGTTTTTTTATTTTTGGAGATAATGCATCGCAGTAGTGCAAATACGATGAATAATCAGACAGGTGACAATGATTGATTTTTTAATGAATCTGGAACAGTGGTTGCCCATGTTGTTGGACAACTATGGCGTATGGATTTATGCCATTTTGTTTTTAGTGATCTTTGCTGAGACAGGTTCGGTCTTCTTATTTTTCCTGCCGGGTGACAGTTTGCTGATCGCGATTGGCGCATTGTGTTCAACCACCAGTGTGATTCATCTGCATACCATGGGCATTATGTTATTTGTCGCCTCTGTACTCGGTTATTTAGTTAATTATTATACCGGTCGTGTGCTGGGCATTAAGTATTTCAATAAACATACCCGTTATTTCAAGCCTGAGTATTTGGTAAAAACCAATAAATACTTTATGAAACATGGCGGTAAAACTATTTTAGTGGCACGTTTTGTTCCATTTGTGCGCTCTTTTGCACCCTTTGCAGCAGGTTCGGCACATATGAACTTGGGCGTATTTATGCTCTATAACATCTTGGGTGGTCTGATTTGGATTGCGGTTTTATTGGGGATTGGTTTTTTCCTCGGCCATACCGTGTCCGCAGTGGTGGACTTAGTCTGAGAATTTAAGAAATAAAAAAGCCTCAAGATGAGGCTTTTTATGGTCACTGCATTAGTGTTTGGTCACTGTCACCACATCAAATGGATGAGAAGAGGCGGTATTGGTCGGTAAGTTGATCGAGAATTCCCCTTTTTCAGATTCTCGGCTTAAATAGACGGAAATACTGTGAAAATCGGAATGGCTGAGCCAAAGTTTTTTGGCACTGATATCCCATTGCTCGCCAGCAGCTAAAGCGGATATTTTCTGAGTAATCTGGTGGATGATGTCCATTTTTCAGTCCCGTCTGGATGCATAATGTTTTATGTTTGCCCAAGTTGCATGCATACCTCTTGAGCAATGTGAACATCATGTTGCAGAAAGATGTCAGTTTAATGACAGGCGGGAAAATGAAAGGGGAGGATTATTCGAATAATTATTCAAAATGTTCAGGGGGATGGGCTGAAAAATTTGAATTTTCTAAAATATAATCAATCTCTTCTTTGGCTGCGATTTTTAATTTTTCACGGAAATCCTGCACCGCATGTTCAATCTGGGTCTCAGCTTCCAGTTCTAAACGCACACGAACACTTTCCAGTTCGGATAACATTTGGCCTACATCCACCGATAAATTTGCCGACAATCCAGCCAACCCAGTTTCTGGGTTTTTATGATAGCGCGCAGCATAATTTTGCACTTCACGATCAAGATTGTGTTGCATCATGGCTAAGGCTTGGGTTTGCGCAGCAAAACGCATTTCTTCATCACGTTTGAGCTGCTCTGCATACGCCTGTTCGGCTGCACGTTTTTCTTCGAGGGCTTTTTCTAGGGCAAGTTGCTTACGAATTCGAGCATCTTCAATCAGTTGAGCCTTTAAATCAGCATAAGCAGTTTCAATTTTTTCAAATGAAGCTTGCTGTTGTTTCTGATCGTCACTCAACCATTGCTGAATATCGGTGCTTGGATTAAGCACATCGCAAACACGACCAAGGTCATCAATAAAGGTCTGACGGACAGCTTCTGGCACATTTAACCAGCGCTGTTTAAAATCGGGACCTACATTTAATGCCATGGTGTATCTCCTTGCGTAAGGTGTGGAATCAACATCAACTTAAAGTTTATGGGTTTGCGGTTGAATGCCCAAACGTCGATATTGTTTATATTTTTCACGGCCAATAATTTTGGCGGCTTCGTTATTTTCAATAATTTCGATAATGTGACGAAAATTGGCGTACTGATCAAGTGCTGCTTGGTTAAAATTAAAGACAATCCAATCGGATTGTTCAGGCAATTGAGCAGAGATACAGACCGTTGCGTCATTTTGATCAATACCATGTGGAATGAAACCTGTGGCATCAAAGCTCCACAGGCGTTCATCTAATTGTTGCTGTAACGCTGCATCAGCACAATAGAGCCAAATACGCTCAGGCTGACGCAGAATTTTACGGCATAAACGGCAAGCACTTTCGACTTGCCGTTCTGGACTTTTTTCAAATAAATAAAAGCTAACTTTAGCCATTCGCTTGTGCACGATTCGCCAAGAATTGCATCAATAATGGTACTGGACGACCTGTAGCGCCTTTATGGGTGCCTGAATTCCATGCGGTACCAGCAATGTCTAAATGTGCCCAACGGTAGTCACGTGTGAAGCGTTGCAAGAAGCAAGCTGCGGTTACAGAACCGGCTTTTGGGCCACCGATGTTAGCAATATCCGCAAAAGGTGAATCCAACTGCTCTTGATAGTCTTCAATCACAGGCATGCGCCATACACGGTCAAAACTGTTTTGACCCGCAGTGGTTAATTCTGCTGCCAGTTCATCATCTGGGGTAAACATTCCAGTCAGTATAGAACCCAATGCCACCACGCATGCACCGGTTAATGTTGCAATATCAATCACGAGGGCAGGGTTAAAGCGTTTGACGTAAGTCAATGTGTCACACAGTACTAAACGACCTTCTGCATCAGTATTTAAAATTTCAACTGTTTGGCCGCTCATGGTGGTGACAATATCACCTGGGCGGGTTGCGTGACCGGATGGCATATTTTCCGCAGCTGCAATCGCACCTACCACATGAATTGGTAAATTGGCTTCACACAGTGCACGGATTGTTCCAAGGACTGAAGCAGACCCACACATGTCGTATTTCATTTCATCCATGCCTGCGCCCGGTTTCAATGAAATACCGCCAGTATCAAAAGTCACGCCTTTACCTACAAGTACAACAGGCGCTTCTTCACGCTTAGATAAATATTCAAGGATAATGATACGGCCTGGACGGTCTGAACCTTTACTGACAGCAAGGAAAGCGCCCATACCGAGATCCGCCATTTGCTGCTCATCCAGTACAGTCACTTTGAGCTGTTCAGGGAATTCTGCTGCCAAAGCTTGCGCTTGTTCAGCCAAATATTCAGGGAAGCAAATATTGCCCGGACGGTTGCCCAAGTCACGGGTAAAACGTTGACCTGATTGTACTGCGCTAATCAGCTCAAGTTGCGCAGATGTTAAAGTGGTATCCGTTGCAATTAAATGCACTTGTTCTAAAACAAATTCATTTTTCTTTGATTTGTATTCATCAAAGGCATACGCAGCTTGCGTCAAGCTCAGAGCAAATAAATAATGTTGTTCTTGCGGCAGGGCAGAGATATCAACACTGATCTGTTGGAATTTTTTTTGTGACGCTTTAATAATGCTTTGTGCAATTTTTGCAAATTTAGCGACCTGTAATTCCGATACTTTACCGAGTCCTAACAGCGCGCTATTGCGACAAGCGGTAACGGTACCGACCAGTGGCAGGCTTTCATTGAGTGCGGCTTTAAATTGAGTTGCTTCGATGTAGTTGTCTAAATCATTGATTTGGTAAGCGGTAGCTGCATTTTGAACCTGCTCAGAATCTACTAATATCAACAAATATTGGCTAGACGTATTCGCTTGGAATGACGTATTAATAGAAAGTTTCATGTGCGATATTCATGCCTTTTTAAATTTATCAACCATTAAACCATTGAAACATTTATCTGAATAGAGTTTCAATGCACAACAAGAGTATAGGTTTTATATTTTTAACATTCGGGTAAACTAACGCTAGTTTTTATTTGCCCTATTTTTGGAAGAATTAATTTGATTATTCGGCGTTATCTGGTCAAGCAAGTGGTGTCGACATCACTGGTTGTGATTGCCTTATTGACCTTGATCATGATGGGTGGTCGTTTGATCAAGTACTTTGGTGTCGCAGCGCAAGGTCGATTAGATGCGAGTATTTTATTCAGCATTATTGGCTATCGTTTGCCTGAGTTTTTAACCTTAATTCTTCCACTGGGTTTTTTTATCGGTTTAATGTTGGTGTTTGGTCGCCTATATGTTGACCATGAAATGGCGGTGCTAAATGGCAGTGGCGTAAGTCGTAACCAATTGTCTCGCTTATTGATTCCCATGACAGTGGTTTTTATGGCAGTGCAGGCATTCCTAATGCTGTGGGCATCGCCATGGGGAATCCGTCAGTTTGAAGCCTTAACCACCACGCAGGCAGTACGTACTGGATTTGATCTGGTGCGCCCCAAAGAATTTATTTCTTCAGGGCCTTATACCATTTATGCTGGTGATCTGTCCGAAGACCGTAAGAATTTAAAAGATATTTTCTTCTATCAGCGTGCTGAAAAAGCAGGTAAGCCTGATGTGATGATTTTGGCCAAAGAGGCAACGCGTATCGAAGTGCCCAATGACACTGCCAATGTGGTGGATTTGGTCGAAGGGCGTCGTTACGAAATTTATCCGGGTCAACCGCGTTATAGTCAAGCTGAATTCCAAAGCTATCGTCTACGTTTAGAAAGCGACAAAGAAGCCAAATTTGAAAGTACTGAAGTAGAGGCACTGCCGACCTCAAAACTTTGGGATAACCGTCATGATCCCGTGGTGGTCAGTGAATTAGGTTGGCGGATTTTTGTGCCTTTTGCCATTTTTGTGGCGCTATTATTGGCTACTGCGCTGTCTGAGGTTAGTCCACGTCAAGGGCGTTACTTGAAACTTTTTCCTGCTTTATTAATCTTTGCCAGCTTAATTGTGGCGTTAATGGCAATCAAAACCCGAATCAGTAAAGATGAGATGGGCATAGGGGCTTATCCACTGGTTCTGGTGATTTACGCGATTGCAGCTGCTTTATTTTCACGTAAACAAAAATTGGCACCGAAAATTAAGAAACAAATTCAGCGAGTGAGGTCTTAATAATGTTGGCACGTCGTATAGTTGCAAAACATGTGACCAAGACCACCGCACTAGCAATGCTAGGCGCGACGGCTGTATTGGCTGGTTTACAAGTCCTATTCACTTATTTGGGTGAATTAGGCTCGCTGAAAGAAGGATATAACGCGTGGAATGCATTGCAATATGTGTTGTGGGGCGCACCGAATTATCTGTATGAAATTTTACCGATTTCCGCATTAATTGGTGCGGTATTGGGCTTGGGTGCATTAGCATCCAACAGTGAATTGATTGTAATGCGCTCCGCAGGCATTAGCTTATGGCGTATCGTTGGCTGGGTGATTCGTTCTGCGCTCATTTTGGTGGTCTTGTCTTTTGCCTTGAGTGAATGGGTCATCCCTTATACCAATGAACAAGCAAAAAGTATCAAAAGCCATCGTAGCGCAGCAGAGCTAGGTGAAGTCAAAGGCTATTGGTCACGTGAAGGTCAACGTTTTATTTATATTGATTATGCCAACTCAAAAGGGCAGCTCAAAGATGTGCAAGTGATCGATTTTGATGAAAATTATCGTTTGCGTGGCACCTTAGATGCCGAGCAAGGTAACTTTGTTAAAGAAGGTGCTTGGTCGCTGAATAACTCTACCCAAATTGATTTATTAAGCACGGGCGATGCGGTTAAAAAGCATAATCCTGAACAGCCTTTATCTTTAGCGTTGCAGCCTAAATATGTGCATATGGTCACCATTGACCCAGAAGATCTTTCTCCAAGTCAATTGGTGAGTTTTATGAGCTATATGCATGAATATAGCCAAGTGCCGAAAACCTATCAGTTGGCGTTCTGGCAAAAGCTCGGCTCGCCATTTGCCCTCATTGCACTGGTGGTGATCGCCTGTTCCTTTATTTTTGGACCGCTACGTCAACAGTCGATGGGCTTCCGCTTAGTGATCGCGTTATTTGCGGGGCTGGGCTTCTATTATTTACAAGATTTCCTCGGCTATGCGAGCTTGGTATATTCACCATCACCGGCGTGGTTTGTCTTTATCCCGATTATTTTCATGTTTGCTGCGGGTGGTTATTTACTGCATCGTGCCCGTTAAGTCAGCATAAAATTGAGTAAAACAATACTGACAACCGAGATTAACCATGCTTGTCAGATAGAGTCTTCACCGAATTTTCGGTAAGATATGATGATTCATTTATAAACGAAAAGAGTGTTCATTATGACGGATGCAACTGCTGGCAAAATCCCTCACGTATTGGTAATTATGGATGGTGTGGGTCATCGCGAAGC
>NZ_JBLZXR010000150.1:0-32259 GCF_050285345.1 Acinetobacter sp. | reverse complement strand
CCTTTTTACAGTGTATAAAGTTTTTGAAATGTCGAAATTAGACTTAAGTGCAGAATTTTGTTCTAAAACTGAACAAACGGTCATTAGCTTCCAACACATCTCATCGATTAAGCCATGAAATAACCAGAATGTCGATGCTGCAATATCAACCAACAAGTTTAAATTTAGCATTTTTCTCAATCAACACACATGACATTTCTGATAAAAAATTAAGCGAAAAATGTGACAATTCCATGATGTTGATAACGCGAATTTCCATCAATTCAAGCTTTCTTTTGATCAAATCATTGCCCAATAAAAAAGGACACAGTCAACTGCATCCTTTTAGGTACAACTCAAAATTAGACTTAATTTTCTAAACTGGTTTCTTTCGCTTTAATTTGGCGATGCGAAGTATGTAAATAATCGTCCGATTGCATTTCCAATAAACGCGAACGGGTACGCTCGATTTCAAAAGCCAACTTCTCACCTTGATAAATATCAATAATGCTGTCTTCAGAAGTCAGTAATAATTTCACGCCACGATCATAAAATTCATCGACTAAGTAAATAAAACGCCGTGTCCCTTCCGACAAATAATCAGTCATGTGCGGCACATTACTGACTAAAACCGTATTATAAATATTTGCGATTTCAATAAAATCGGCTGGGCTACGTGGCTTTAAACACAACTCCGAATATTCACACCACAATACATCTTCAGTATGCCCTATCGTTTCCACAATACGTTTATTAATAATAATCGGTTCTTGTGACTGCGTTTGCGTCTGCGTTAATGCGCTAAAACGCTGTGCCATCCACAATTTATGTTCATGCGTTAATGGTGATTTAAATAACTGTGCTTGCTTCAAGACACGTAAACGATAATCTACACCTGAATCGACATTCAACACTACACAGTGTTTTTGTACCATTTCAATGGTAGGCATAAAACGATCACGATGGATGCCATTTTTATACAGTCCCTCTGGTGCAATATTGGAGGTTGCAACCAAAGTAATACCACGTGTAAACAACTTTTGGAATAAATCACTTAGAATCATGGCATCGGTAACGTTCGACACAAAGAATTCATCAAAACAAATCACCACGGCTTCTTTATAAATTTGATCTGCAACCATCTCTAGAGGGTTACGCTGACCTGATAATTTATTCAGTTCACGATGCACGTATTGCATAAAGTGATGGAAATGCATGCGCGTTTTACGACGAAATGGTACAGATTCATAAAACTGATCCATTAGCCATGTTTTGCCACGGCCTACGCCCCCCCACATATACACGCCTTTCGGTGCAGTTTGACGGCGGAAACGACGGAAGGCTTTTTTCGATGCTTTAAAACGTTGAATCAATTCTTGCCAGACACGATCCAACTCATGCACTGCCTGCGCCTGTTCCTGATCTGGCAAAAATTGACCAGATGCTAAAGCTTGGGCATAACGCTCAGCTGGTGAAATCGGGGTAAATGCGGTGTTGTGTGGAGATTGGAATTCAGACATATCATTGAATACTTTTTGGGGCTAAATGGATTATAACGAAGAATAAAACTGAAGATATAACACTTTGGCATTAAACAGCTTAGGCTATTTATTGTATTGCCTTGGACTATGACCAAACCAGCGCTTAAAGGCATGATTAAACGCTGCAGGTTCTGAATAGCCTAGCAATTCTGCAATCATTTCAATTGAATATTCATTATATTCAATGAGACGCAAAGCTTTATCTTTAATAATATCTTCTCGGATTTGTTTATAACTGGTGTTTAACTGCTGTAGCTGGTGACGTAAGGTTCGCTCAGGTAAATTTAATGCTTGTGCAGTCGCTGCCATACTTGGCATTGCACCGCTTTGTAACTCTAAATAATCCTGCACCCGTTGGATCAGTGAAGGGGCATCCTCGTCTGAAGACAAGCGCTCAAGCTCAGCAAGGCATTTGGATTCATACAAGCGAAAAGTAATCAAATCCGCCGAAGGAATTCGAATATCCAACACATTTTCATCAAACCAAAATGCAGCGAATGGTGCATCAAAACGGACTTGCGAACCATAATAATCAGTATAGGTTTTTAATTTTTCAGCTTCCGTTGGCTCAGGAAATGGAAGATCAATTTCTACTTGCGGCGTAGACAAGCCCATCATTTTGTAGAGGTCACGAATAAATTTGTAAGTGCCCGAAATTTCCGACTGCGCCAACAATGCGCCCAAAGGTGAATACACATCTTGAGGTTGATAGCACAGCGCAACTTTATGCTGACTAAACTGCAAACTTAAACGACCAGTTAAATGCGTCAGTTGCTGAAAACGAATACCTTGATTCAGCGCGTGGCGTAAAGTTTCACTGGTCACCAAAAGCATGAGCAATGGCCCATAGCCCGCCAAGGTATAGTGCTGACCAATAAAAAGACCTTGTTCAGGTTCAACATCTTTACCAATCACTTTCAGTACATCCCATTCCAAACTTGGATGAATGACAGAAGTCGGATCGAGTGCATCGACACGCAGACCAATGCTTTGCAAACGTTGATCGACATCTACGCCTGCTTTACGCATTCCTTGTACTAAATACATCAGGCTTAGAATTGATCGTTTCATACATCATATAAAGAAATTAGATTTGTTCTTTTTTACTATAAATCCACCACGATTGAAATTGCCGTTATGATCAATTTTTCTGTCATGTCAATCATATTGTTTAACGATTAAACTCAAGTATGCTTAAAGAGAAATATCGCTTGGAATTAAAATAATCATGCTAGAAGCGCAAATTCAACACGATCAAACCAAAAATATAGCCCCTACTCTACGCACTCAAGTTGCAATCATTGGCGGTGGTTTTGGCGGTATTGCAATGGCAATTCGCCTCTTACAACAAAGCAACCACGATTTTATTATTTTAGAAAAAGCCAATGAACTTGGTGGTACTTGGCGTGAAAATCGTTATCCGGGTGCTGCATGTGATGTGCAATCTCACATGTATTCACTGTCTTTTGCACCGAAAACAGACTGGTCGAAACGCTACGCGGAAGCACCCGAAATTTTTGAGTATATTCAGCAAGTCGCCCGTGAATACAATTTACAACAGTACTGCCGCTTTAACAGCGAAGTGTATTCAGCAAAATACAATGAGAACACTTGTGAATGGCAACTTCAACTGAACGACAACATCACCCTCTCTGCTCAATATGTCATTTTCGCCTCAGGTCCTTTACATGTACCACAAATTCCTAAAATTCTCGGTATCGAGAAATTTAAAGGCAAAATATTCCACTCTTCACAATGGAATCATGAATACGATCTCAAAGATAAAAATGTTGCCTCCATTGGCACGGGTGGAAGCGCTATTCAATATATCCCTGAAATCGCCACTCAAACCAAGCAACTTTATGTATTTCAGCGCACTGCCGCTTGGGTCATCCCTCGGGATGAACGTAGCTATCTGAATTTAGAAAAGACCTTATTCAAAAAATTCGACTGGTATCGAAAAATCCATCGTGCACGTTTGTATTGGAGCAATGAATCTCGTGTGATCCCGATTGTTAAGCCTATCACCATGAAATATGCCCAAAAACTTGCTGAAATGTACATTAAGTATCAAGTCAAGGATGCCGACCTAGCTCAAAAGCTGATTCCAAATTACATCATGGGTTGTAAACGAATTTTAATTTCCAATAAATATTTTCCGACCTTTAACCGCCCAAATGTTGAATTGGTCACGGATACGATTCAGGAAGTTACAGAAAATAGTATTATCACCAAAGACGGAAAATCTCGTGAAATCGATTGTTTGATTTATGGTACGGGGTTTATTACCGACCCACGAATTTATCTTAAATCCTTTGCCTGTTTCGGCGAACACGGACAGGAACTTAAACAAGTTTGGCAAGATGGTGCAGAAAGTTATTATGGGATTTGCACCAAAGGTTTCCCGAATTTTTTTCAGCTTTTAGGCCCAAATACTGTGCTTGCCCATAACTCCGTCATCTTTATGATCGAAGCGCAAGTTGATTATATTTTACAAATGATGCAATTGGTGTCCAAATCAAAATCTCAAGCTATTGCAGTGAAAGATGACATTCAAAACCAATACAATGACCATATACAGCAGATGTTAGACGGCACGGTTTGGCAATCAGGCTGCGTCAGTTGGTATCAACAAGATGGAGGCAAAAACTTCGCACTCTGGCCGACTTATACGTGGAAGTACTGGCTAGCCACTCGAAAAATTAATGCTGCCGATTTTAGATTACTCAATAAAATCAATACGAGTCATGCAGCATAAGCAATAACAGGTCATAATAAGCAGGTATCTATTATCTGCTTATTTTTGTATGCAATCCTTTTGGTTAATCTTTCAACTTTTGGCCTGTTTAGCGGTCGGTTTTCTTATGGCAAGAAAACTTCCTGTTTGGTTAGAAAAGTTGGCATTTAAAATACTTCCTTATTTTACTTATATTCTCTTATTTGCAATCGCAATCGAATTTTCTCAAACCTTACATACCATTACAGCACCCTGGCAGATTTTATCCTCTGCTGTACTAATTGCCTTGACCACCTCTTTCGGCGCCTTTATTTGTTGTTATATATTATTCAAGGTTTTGGGTTATCAGCCCAGTCACGGCAAAGTTTCGATGCAACTGGTGACGAGTTCTCTAATTAACATTAGTTATGCATTTATTGCGCTCGGCATAGGTTACGCTTTTGCAGAACTCGCAGCATATTTTAGTATTCAGCCCCATATCAGTACTTGGCATTTACTTTTAGCCTTCATGCTTTTAATTGGGCTCGATCTTGCCTATTCACCACTGGATAAATCTTGGCTCAACTGGAAAATATTGCTTGTGCCACTAGGTTGTATCGTCGGCTCATTATTTGGGGCTTTTATTGCAGCTTATTTCCTTCCCAATCTAAGTATTCAAGACCTGATTATGCTGTCACAAGGTTATGGTTTTTATTCAATGACAGGGATTGTGGTCACAGAGTTAAAAAATGCGCATTTGGGCAGTATTGCGCTGATGAATGATTTGTTCCGCGAAATCTTTGCGATTATTTTTATGTATATTATTGGCTGGCGTTATCCACGTTCAGCAATTTCATCAGCCGGTGCAACTGCTATGGATGTGACGCTACCGATGGTAAAACAAGCGTGTGGTAATGACTTCATTCCACATGCCATGGTCAGCGGTTTTATTCTTTCCGTGCTTGCACCCATTTTTGTCAGTGTCTTGGCCGCGCTTTAATTCTTTTACACCGTCTCTCTAATTCCCTTCCTCAGGGAGAACGACCCAAAATTTCTATGATGAAATCAAGTCCTCTCACTGAGAGAGGACTTAGCTGAGAGAAATGTTTTACAAGGTCGCTAAAATATCTTTTAAAGTCTGACGCGGATTTTCAGATTTAGTAATCGGACGACCAATCACCAAATGTGTTGCCCCATCAAACATGGCTTGTTTAGGTGTCACAATACGTTTTTGATCATCTGCACTTGAACCTTCAGGGCGAATACCTGGGGTGACCAAAGCAAAATCATTACCCAAAGTTTCACGCAGCATTTTTGCTTCTTGTGCAGAACAGACTACCCCATCCAAACCACAGTCTTTGGTCAGTTTTGCAAGACGTTTAACCTGTTCAAATGGTTCAACATCCAAACCAATATCAGCCAAGTCTTCACGACCCATTGACGTTAACACCGTTACCGCAATCAGCTGAGTGTTATAATTTCCTGCTTTTAAACGCTCTACGCAGGTTTCCATCATTTTACGACCACCAGACGCATGGACATTCACCATCCACACTCCCATATCAGCAGCCGCACATACCGCTTGAGCTGTCGTATTTGGAATATCGTGAAATTTTAAATCTAAAAAGACTTCAAAGCCTTCGCCATGTAAAGCTTTAATAATTGATGGGCCTTCATGGGTAAATAATTCTTTACCAACTTTTACACGGCATAATTGAGGGTCCAATTGCCCTGCAATCGTCATTGCTTCAGTATGACTTTTTGCATCTAAGGCAACAATAATACTCATTGGGGAGACCCTTTCATTCTGACAAAAATTGCCTACATTATAGATCGATTCGCGCCTATCAGAAAGTCATAAAACTCATACGAATTGAATCAATTAATTTTAATTTATCTAACCTTTATAAGTTTTTCTTAACTCATTTCAATTTATACATAATTCTAGGCATAAAAAAACACCCTGATAATGATCAGAGTGTTTGAAAAATATCTTCCAGAAAAATTAAGTGTCTGTTTTAAACCTAACAGATTACCTAGTCAGCAAATACTATATTACAAAGGGTTAGATGGACGCTCATTCGCATCAATATCTAATACCGTCTTTTCATGACGAGTATGTGCAGCAGCTTCAGCAGCTGCAAGTTGAGCAGTTTGAATTTGCTCTTTACGAAGGCGTTCAATATCTTTGCGTAAGCGTTTAATTTCCCAGCTATTTTGGAATACTCGGAAAATTTGCACACCAAGCAATAAACCAAGTACTACACCCAAACCAAGAGTGAGTAATAAAAGCAAACCTAAACGCATTGCTGGTACTTGAGTAAATAGCAAGTCTACTGAAAGCTCAGTTCCATTTTGGAGAACCAATGCCAACGAATAGCCAAACAAAACCAGTAATAATACGACTAATACGTAACGCATAAATACCCCTAACTCTATTCAGTCTTATTTTGCAGATTCGTTTACCGCATCACGTAAAGCTTTACCTGGTTTAAAATGCGGTACTGCTTTTGCTGCAACTTCAACTGATTTACCAGTTTTTGGGTTACGACCTACACGTGGCTCACGGTGATGCAAAGCAAAGCTACCAAATCCACGAATTTCGATACGATTATCAGATGAAAGAGCTTCAATCATTTGATCAATCATAATCTTAACAGCCTCTTCCACTAGTGGTTCAGCCAAGTGTGGGTTTTTAAGAGAAATACGCTCTATTAAGTCAGACTTATTAAGTGCTTCAGTAGTCATCTGCGACCTCTTTAATTATCAAGCTACCTTGTAGATAGATTGATAATAACCTGTTTAAATACAAAACGGTAGCGTAATAAGTGAATACTACGCTACCGTTTATTGTATTTGTGTAAAAAGTATTAGTTAACTTACATTAACAATACAATTCAAACATCTACTTAGTTGCCCATTTGAGCTTTGATCAAATCACCAATAGTCTTAGGACCATTGTCTTGACCAGTAGTTGCTGTCTTCAAGTTAGCAACTGCTTCTTTCTCTTCAGCTTCGTCTTTCGCTTTGATAGACAAGTTGATAGAGCGAGATTTACGATCTACGTTGATGATTTTCGCTTCAACTTCTTGACCAACTTCAAGGAACTTAGTTGCATCTTCAACGCGGTCGCGGTTGATTTCAGATGCTTTAAGAGTCGCTTCAACTTCGTCAGCTAACTTAACAGTAGCGCCTTTAGCGTCAACTGCAGTTACAGTACCCTTAACCAATGCACCACGTTCGTTGTTCGCAAGGAAATCATTGAACGGATCGTTGTTCATTTGTTTGATACCAAGGCTGATACGGTTGCCTTCAGCGTCAACTGAAAGGATAACCGCTTCAACTGTGTCACCTTTCTTGTAACGACGGATAGCTTCTTCGCCTTGTTCGTTCCAAGAAATGTCAGACAAGTGAACTAGACCATCGATACCGCCTGGTAAACCGATGAAGATACCGAAGTCAGTGATTGACTTGATAGTACCTGAAACTTTTTCACCTTTGTCGTGTTCTTTAGCAAACTCTTCCCATGGGTTAGCACGAGTTTGTTTGATACCAAGAGAAATACGACGACGCTCTTCGTCAACTTCAAGAACCATAACATCAACTTCGTCACCAATCTGAACAACTTTAGATGGGTGGATGTTTTTGTTAGTGTGATCCATTTCAGAAACGTGTACTAAACCTTCAACGCCTTCAGCGATTTCTGCGAAACAGCCGTAGTCAGTTAAGTTAGTTACGCGAGCTTTAACGATAGAACCTTTAGGGTAACGGTTCATGATCGCTAACCATGGATCTTCGCCTAATTGTTTAAGACCTAAAGATACGCGGTTACGTTCGCGGTCGAATTTAAGTACTTTAACAGTAACTTCTTGACCAACTTCAACAACTTCTGAAGGGTGCTTGATACGTTTCCAAGCCATGTCAGTGATGTGAAGAAGACCATCAATACCGCCAAGGTCAACGAATGCACCGTAGTCAGTAAGGTTTTTAATAGTACCAGTAACTGTTTGACCTTCTTCAAGCTGAGCAAGAAGAGCTTCACGGTCAGCTGAAGATTCAGCTTCCATAACAGCACGACGAGATACAACAACGTTGTTACGTTTAGCATCAAGTTTGATTACTTTAAATTCTAACTCTTTACCTTCTAAGTGAGTAGTATCACGAATAGGACGAGTATCAACTAAAGAACCTGGAAGGAACGCACGAACTGGACCGATGTCAACAGTGAAACCGCCTTTAACCTTACCAGAGATAACACCAGTAACGATTTCGCCGTCTTCAAAGATTTTTTCAAGTTTAGTCCAAGTTTCAGCACGTTTCGCTTTTTCACGTGATAAAACTGTTTGACCCATGCCGTTGTCAAGCGCTTCAACAACAACATCAACAGTGTCGCCAACTTGAACTTCAAGTTCGCGTTGTTCATTTAAGAATTCAGCGCGGTCAACAATACCTTCTGATTTAAGGCCAGTGTCAACTGTTACCCAGTCAGAATCGATGTTTACTACAACGCCTTGGATGACAGCACCCTTTTCAACGTTGAGGTTTAATTCGCTTTCTTCAAAGAGGGCTGCAAAAGATTCGGTCATGATATACCTAGTAAAGTCAGCGGTCTTGGATCAGACAAGGCCGGTTTAATTAAGCATCTACATAGTCCGTATAAAACTGATCAAGCTATGCTTCTGCTGAAAATGTTTAGTTTGCTAATTGTTGATCGATGTAATTCGTCATCAACTTAAACACTTCATCGATGGTTAAATCTGAACTATCAATGATGTACGCATCGGAAGCTGGCTTGAGCGGAGCGACAGTGCGTTCCATATCTCGTTTATCGCGAGCTTCGATATTAGCTAAAATGTCGTTTATTTTAACATCCACGCCCATCGCCTGCAACTGGTTTACTCGACGCTCAGCACGTGATTGTGCCGATGCAGTTAAATAAATTTTGGCTTTGGCTTGTGGGAAAATTGAAGTAGCCATATCACGCCCATCTGCAACCAGACCCGGTGCTTGGGCAAAGGCATGTTGACGCTCTAACAGTGCTGCTCTAAGTTCAGGAATTGCTGCAACTTTTGATGCAAACTCACCCACTCGCTCAGTACGAATAATTTTCGAAACATCTTCACCATCTAACAACACCGTGATACCCGATGCATTTGTGACAAATTGTATGTCTAATTTTGTTGCAATTTTTACGCAAGTGGCAAGTTTAGTATCTAGTGATTCGATTAAATCGTGCTTATGCAATGACAATCCTAATAGCCGGTACAATGCGCCTGAATCAAGCAAATGAAATTGATAATGTGCAGCGATTTTTGCTGCTAATGTACCTTTGCCTGAACCACTAGGGCCATCAATGGTAATGATTTGAACTGTCATTGCTTATCCACTTTGTTTATACGGTTTTTGCAAGTTTTGAAAAACCAATTTTAATCGCTGACTTCAGTTGTGCAAGGATTAATTGACTGACAAATGGTGCTCGTGCTTGTAATTCAATCGTATAGGTAACTAAAGTACGTGCTGAATCAAGGGCTTCAAACTGAATTACCCCCAAATGATGTTTAACCAATGGGTTTTTAATAATCTTATATTCAATACGTTGATTTGGTTCCAATACAGTAATTTGCTCTTGCAATGGTTTGACAGGACCAAAACCCATACGACGTACAGACCCCACGCCATCAGGGCGCTCAGGATCTGCTGAATCTTTTACCCGTACCACTTGTACAGGTGCAAAAGCAACATTATAAGTTGAGTGTTTTGATAACAACTCAAAAACTTGCGCAACCGGTGCATTAAATTCTTTTTTTACTTGAATCGATTTCATTGCCTACCCTATCTATTTTGACAATTTTAATTGTCAGCAGATTTTACCTGATTTTCAGGTGGATGTTCAGTAATGCTCGATTTTTCCTGTAATCTCAACAGTCGCTTCTGCTCTCGGCGCTTTTTAAAAAAAGTACTAAGCTGTGCAGAGCACTGTGCTTGTAGACAGCCTTGTTCAAAGCTAAATACATGATTATAATAGCCTGAATCCAATAATTGACGTGCACTAACCAAAGAGCCTGCTTTCGGTTCTGTGGCGGCAAAGACGACACGTTGAATTCTTGAATGAACCAATGCGCCGACGCACATGGTACAGGGCTCTAATGTAACGTAGAGTGTTGCATCAGATGGAAGGCGGTAATTATCGATATTTTGACAGGCCTGGCGAATGGCTTGTACTTCTGCATGTGCAGTCGGGTCTTTTAAAGAAATTGGCGCATTAAATCCTACACCAATCACTTTATTTTGACTCACAATGACAGCACCAACAGGAATTTCTTGTAATTCTGCAGCGAGTGCAGCCTGCTCATAAGCAAGCTGCATCCAATGTTCATCATTAAATTGTATTTCTTCAGACATGTACTTAGCGAATGACACCATAGTACTTCAGCAAGTCATTCCAGCTCTCAATATTGGTTAGCGGAGGATCTTCAGCCAAAATACCTTTAAGCGTCATATCTGTACCTTTTTTCCATTCTGGAGAAAGGTCCTTATCCACTAAACGAGCGCGCACACCTTCAACAAAGTCGGCATGACGAATTTTCCACTCTGAAATTTGAGTTTCCAGTTCAAACACTTCATTCCAAGAATGTACTTTCTTACCCCATTGCCATAATAACCACGTTAAAGCAGCAGTTGCAGGAGAACCCTTTTGCAGGTTCTCACTGGCTTGACGCAACCAGTCACTACGCGCATCACTTAAGCCAATAATAGACTCATAGTCATGCTCAAAACTATGCCCACGACAAACACTTTGAATCACATCCAGTGAGTTTTGGAGCGGCCCCGGCCCTACTGGGCGATGCAGGCTATTTAAAGTATCGTCAATCGCACGGAAGTCACCCGCTGGATAATGATCCCAATCAATATTCAGCACAGTTTCAAGCACATTATCACGCTGCGCATCACAAATATGTGTTGCCCAACCAATACCATAGGCACCTGCTGCAGTCATGATCGAACCAGTTAAACCGGTAAATAGACCCACTGCCCCACGATCTGCCAAAAAGCGCGTTGCGCCTACATCTGGATACAAGCCAATATTAATTTCAGGCATCGCCAAACGTGAATATGGAGTCACCAAACGAAACGGTGCTGCCATAAATAAACCAAGGCCGCCACCCATTACATAACCCTCCCCCCAAACCAATATAGGCTTGGCATAGTTATGTAATAACAAATCTAAAGCATATTCTTGCTTAAAAAATTTGTTCGCAGTTTCAGCTTCATCATTGATCACCAATTGACGAAGTTTACGAACATCCCCACCTGCACAAAATGCTTTAGGTGTCGTGGAATCCAACCAAATCGCTTTGATATCATTGTCATGTTCAAAATCCCTGAACACTTCCAATAAAGCAGTACAAATAGATTCATCTAATGCGTGAAGCGATTTCGGTCGATTCAGGCGAACAATGCGCCAACCATTTTTCGCTTCTTCGACAATCAGATCTGGGTGATAATTTTTTGAAACAGGAGAATAAGTCATGCGTCCAGCTGCCAGTCAATCGGCTCAATGCCATGTTGTTTAAGATAATTATTTGATTTAGAAAATACCTTACAACCAAAAAAACCACCACGGTTCGCAGCTAATGGAGATGGATGTGCTGCCTTAAGAACCAAATGTTTATTTTGATCGATACGTTGTCCTTTACGTTGTGCATATGCCCCCCAAAGGATAAAGACAATATGCTCACATTGCTCATTTAAAACATCAATCACATGATCGGTAAAATCCTCCCAACCACGTTTCTGATGAGAAGTTGGTTGCCCAGCTTCAACAGTTAAAACACTATTTAACAACAATACCCCTTGCTCTGCCCAGCGCGTTAAATCGCCATGCTTTGAAACAGGCACCCCAAGGTCTGTATTTAACTCATGGAAAATATTACGCAAAGAAGGTGGTAATGCAACCCCCTTTTGCACGGAAAAACTTAAACCATGCGCTTGATTTGGACCGTGGTAAGGATCTTGCCCCAAAATCACCACTTTTACATTGGCTAATGGTGTGGTATTGAGCGCATTAAAAATCAAGGCATTTGGTGGATAAATCACTTTATCCTGTTTCATTTCCTGTAACAGAAAGTCTTTTAATTCATCCATGCGTGGGCTGAGCAAAAACTCACTCAAACCATATTTCCAGCCCGCATCAAGCTGAACTTTTGCCAGTTTTGCTTGCTGCTGTTCTGTTAAAGACATTGCTTTCCCTAATCCTAATAAAACTAATATTTCAATTTAAAGTTTAACTTGCAAATCAACTGCTGGGTTCAAGAACTTCTGACCTTGCTTTAATTTTTCATACATTTGCGTGTCATTCCATTCAGCTTGAACCTGTTCAGAAAACACAATTTGATCGAGCTGCAATAAACCCATTTGTTGATTATCAATATCTTCTAAAAAGCTTTGCGCATAGCCGGTATCTGTTTCATGCACAATCACAGAATACACTTCTACATCGCCTTCACCATTTTGGGTTTCGGTCGATTTCAGCACTTGCTGTGCTAAATAGAAGAAAATTCGTGAAAACTGTTCCGCAGACGGTGAAACAGGTAAAGCTACCCAACGGGCACTGAATTGTTTGCAGGCTTGGATATATTCCGCATTATCATGCTGCCAAAAACAAATTGCATGATCAAAGCTATCAAATAAGTCTTTAATCACACCTTTGAGCAAGCCGAAGTCGTAGACCATTTGTCCATGATCGAGTTTCGATGCTTTAAGCAACAATTCAACTTTATAGCTGTGTCCATGAATGGAACGCTTGCAGCGGTCTGACGTGCAATTACGCACGATATGCGCATTTTCAAACTTAAATAACTTGCGAATTAACATATGTCGTAATGCAATCAAATAATCTATGGGTTCTTCTCGATTATAAAGCAAAAGCAAAGGAATAAGCATTAATTTTGCAGTTCAGCAAGATTGGCTAAACCCATCAAGAAAATTAAGGTCGATAAACACTTTAAAATGGCGCCATACTGCGATAGGTCACATAAACGTCTTTGTCTTTTCGTACCAAATCACTGCTAAATTGTCTTTTACGTTCATTCAACATGACTTCAATCTGTGCTTTAAAATAATTTGACTGCACACCAAGCTGATCATTCACAAGTTCTCGACTTTCCTGACTCACCTGTGAAAAAGGTTCGATTGTCCACACATCTGCAACATTTTCAAAATATTCAAATTTAGCGGCTTTTTGCTGCAATGCTTGCTCGACCGCATTGACATCTAAACGTTCATCCATACTGGCAAGAACAAAAGCTGGAGCAGTATTAATATTCACTGTGGTTTCATGTGCAGGTAAGCTACTGAGATAAGGTTCAATCAGCTTATATTTACCTCCATCAAAGCCACGCACAGATTTCAATTCTTCCACGCTATGAAATTTGGCATTTGGAGGTAGTGCAGCGTTTTGTAGTCCACGGTAATAGGTCAACTCCGCACCCATCGGGCCTGCATTTTCATCATCTTCATCTTGCCAGTCGATCACAGCTTGGCTGAGTTCAGCAGGCAATCCGACACGTTGCAAGATTTTTTCAAACCAGAGTTTAGCTTTCTCATTAACCTCACCTTGCTCACTCACTAAGCTATTGAGGTTAAATTTTCCAGATTCATCTTTGAGTACACCCGATACATAGCCATCTTCGACAGGAAATGCAGGCATCGGTTGTGCCCAACTTTCTTGTAGATGATCAACTTGACCTGCATTTTCTGCATCATTGACCAACAGTTCAGAAAAGAAAGCTTCCGCACTTTTGGCATAGAGCATGGACTGATTTTGGCGCATGACATAGGCAGTATTTTCTGAGGTGTTGGCTTGCTGTTTGGCAATGCTCGCAGCAACAATAGTGGCCAGTGCCACCATCATCAATATTGTCAGTAATGCAATACCCTGCTGCTTTTTCATAAATTTCGCCTTAATCTCTACAGCAATATGTTGTATTCATTATTTTTTCTGATCCAATAAATAGTCCGTGTTCAATAAACTATAGAGCCATTCGTAATCTGTACCATTAACCGTTAAACTTATTTTTATCCCACGTGGTAGTTGTTGTAAGGTCTGATCATTGGTTAAATCCATAGAAGAATCAGGCCAACTTTCTAGCTCGTTTGGATTAAGTACGCTAATTTTAAATTGTTCAACACCTTCGAGTAAAACACTCGAATCAGGCTGATCATGTCCAGTTTGGTTTAAATTTCGAAACTTTAAACGATAGAGCTTCTTTTCATCTGCTTTATATTGATATTCCACACGCTCATCCGGTGCAATTCCTTGATTCAGTGGATCCGTCACTCCAGATTTACTGAAATTAAAGCGACCGTTTTGCAATACCAATGCCGGTTGAATATCTCCGTTGATATTCGCGGTTAATGGAACCGCCTGAATCGTATCACGAAGGATTTGCTGATAGGCTTCTTGTAACTGGCTTAATTTTTCTTCATGTGTGGCATTGCGTTCTTTGACCTTGGACACATAGTCAAACACTTTCCAGCCTAATGCCAACAGCACTGCAAAAATTGCGATGGCAACCAACAGCTCCACTAAGGTAAAACCTGAGACACGATGAATTCGAGTAACACGCGAACGTGCTGCAAGTCCGAAAGCTGTGCTCGATGAGCGATAACGAGAGTGAGTTGGAGCTTTTTTAGTTTTTGGCTGCATTATTCTTCAACCTTATGATTAAAGAATACCAAACTGGTAATCCCTGCTTCAACATTGCCAGTATCTGCATTTAACAGACTAATCTGCACATCAATACGTTGCACATTCGGGCTAATCGTAGCTTGGGCTTTTTTATCAATTTGCCAACGCTCGCCTTGCTGTGTGACTTGCTTCGATGCCGTTCCTGACATCCACTCACGATTAATTTCCATCAAGGCAATTTCATTTAAGGCCACATATTGCGCCTTGGTTCTTAAAATGGCATGTGCAGTTGATTGCGTATATTGCATCGCAACATTGGTCAGTGCCATGGCTGCTGTCGCAAATATCGCGAGTGCGACCATGACCTCAAGTAAGGTAAATCCTTTAGCCTGCATTCACTTTACCTAGGTGATCAATTTCAATTTCACTCCCAATCGGCCTTTCTTCAAAAAAGAACTGGATGCGAACGGGTTTGACTTCACCATTTCCCAACCAAATTAATTTGGGCGCATTATTATTTAGCAAATCTGCATTCTCGGCATTTTGATAGTGCTGATCTAAAGCTTGAATGCTAAATGTGACATTTTCAGGTAATGTACGTGCCGAAAAATCTTTATAGTTTTGCCATTTATTATTTTGATTGAACAGACTGGCTTGCATGCGTTCTTGCTCAGGCAAATATTCCTGCACATGATAAAGACTTGAATTCACATCTGTGGCATTTTTTTGTTCTAATGCCAAGATTCTGGATTGATCATTGGCTTCGCGTAAAATTCGTTTCATATCTAAGATAAAAACTTCACGCGCTTGCATCGCTTTACGCTGATCGACTCCACCAATATTCAATAACACCAATGAAGCCATAATGCCCATAATCACAATCACCACCATCAATTCTACGAGGGTGAAGCCACGAACCGATGAGGGTGATGCTGTGTTCATAAGCAGCCTTTAAGCGAATTGAGCAACCGCATGGATTTGTTTTGGCATTGCGAGCGCTTGATCGATATAGGCCACACGCAAAGTATCGCGAGAACCTAAATAACGCTGATAAAAACTTGAATTCAAAATCGCGGCCGCACCGTGAGTCAACGACCAAATTGAAGCTAAATAATCACGTACTGGCATGTGACTTTGAATCGACTCCAGATAACGCTCGGTCATGCGAATAATTAAACGCAGACGCTGTTTACGCACCTGATACAGTTCGCTAAACAAGTGCTGAATCCCCACACCTGTCGTTGATAAGCGTTCTTCAATTTGATGAAACAGCACCGTACGTTCTGGGTGATGCAAATGATGCAACATAAAGAAAGCAAGGTGTTCTGGAAAGGCTTTGTCCGTATCCTTAATCATTTCCAATAACATGCGCTCATTACGAATAATCAGCAGCATGTATAATTCATCCTTACTCTGGAAATGCTTATACAGGGTTCCTTTTGCAAGGTCGAGCTCTGCCGCTAACGCATCAAGCGTCATCCCTGCTTCGCCATTTTCCAAGAGTAATTGTTCAGCGACTTGGAAAATTAAAGCTTCTCTTGCTCGAAACTGAGCCTGACGATCCATCTTCACCCTATACTCTCTTACTTTTATATCAATTCAAATTATTTATTTCAGATTGAGGAGGTTTTCAAAGTTTTGCATGGTTATGAAAGCCATCTCTTCAATTGACTTATCATATACATCACTTAAAGCTTTGGCTACATAAGGAACGTATTTTGGTTCATTAGACTTTCCTCTATATGGCATTGGTGCAAGGTATGGACTGTCGGTTTCAATCAGTACCCGATCCAGTGGCACTTGCTTCGCCACATCACGCAAATCTTGCGCATTTTTAAAGGAAACAATGCCCGAAAACGACACATAATAACCACAGTCTAAAACTGCTTTTGCCGTTTCCCAATCTTCCGTAAAACAATGCAAAATTCCATGCGTTGATTTTTCCGCTCGGATAATATCAACGGTATCATGCTTTGCCGAACGGGTATGTACAACTACAGGTTTTTTGACGGTTTGTGACGCATGGATATGACGTGCAAAACAGTCTTTTTGTTCTGCAATAAAATCGGTGCTATGAAAATAATCCAATCCTGTTTCACCAATCGCCCATACTTTTTCAGGTTGAGCAAGTTCCACAAGATAATCGACCGTCGCACGTGCCATCGTTGCTGGATCTTCACAAGGATGTACCCCAACTGAATAACCCACATCGGTATGACGTGCTGCAATTTTCGCAAGTTCAATATGGTCGTCTAGATCAACCGAGATACTCATAAATTTTGAGACCCCGGCTTGACGAGCCTGATCCAACGCTAAATCTAAATTACCATCGTATGGTGTTAGGTCTAGCATGGTTAAATGGCAATGGGTATCTACAAACACAATATGTACCTACAAGTCTTCACTGTTGTAACTACATAGTGTAACTTCTGCGGCCCTCAGATTTAAGTCCTGCAAGTAAACGTTCTGCTTCAGTTTTGAAATAAACGCCCTTTTCACCCGCCAATTGGATTCCAAAACCTTGTGGCTTAATGCCATTTTGTTTTTGTGAGATCCAAACCACTTTACCTGTAAGTGGAATTTTAATCGATTGTTCTGGCAAGGTTGCAAGTAGAAAAACCTCTTCTCCCATTTTCACAGGTTGCTTCGAAGGTACAAATATCCCACCACCTACAACATAAGGCATATAACTTGCGAATAAGGTTTCTACATCAGGAATATTGGCGTGAATAATCCCGCCCATACGTGGTTGCATCATGATTCCCCTTTTTCTAAATATTCATCAGTTTGATGCAAAGTTCATCTACGACCAGATTCCCCTGTACGTTCTGCTCAATAAACCGCTTCGACTGCTGCAATTCAGTATAAATATTAAAAAGTGCTTCTAGCGTGTACTGCTCCGCCAACGCACCAAAATCCAAATCAATATTTTTAATCGACTGATTTAGCTTGACACAAATTATATCGGACAACAAGTATTCAAACATTTGACTAAAATCACTAAAACTCAGTGCTTTATTCCACTTCGTCGCAATTGCCATCGGCATATTTTTTTGTATGACTAATTTTTGCCAATCTTGTAAAAATTCTTGGCGTAAATTCAGCCATTCACTATTTGCCAACTCTATCGCTTGCAAGGGCATTTGATTGGCCAGATTCATTAAAACCTGACGCTGTGTTTCACCACTGTCCGCTAAATGTTGCTGCAAATAATCTTGCGACATTGCCGGATCAATTCGATCTAAAGCATAGTGCTGCATACGACTGCGAATCGTAGCTGGTAATTTTAGATAATGCTCTGCCAGTAAAATAATTACAATCCGCTCGCCCGGTTCTTCCAGCGTTTTCAGCAAAGCATTGGCAGATGCAATATTGAGTGCTTCAGCAGGTTCAATCAGCACAACGCGCCAACCATCGACCGTTTGCTGAACAAATGGCAACAAATCTCGAATTTTTTCAATTTTGATTTTGGCGTTTTGCTTTTTATTGTCTTCATCAGTACTAATATGGACAAAATTTGGATGGGTATTTGACCTCAACCACTGACAACTGCCGCATTCACCACAAGGTTGTTTTAATTCATCACGTTTTTGACACAGCACCCATGCTAGAAATTGCTTAGCAAAGGCTTCTTTACCACAGCCTTTTTTCCCATACAGCAATACACCATGACCCAACCGCGGAAAACGTCCTGTTAAGGTTTCCCATATCGTCTGCTGCCAAGGATAAACTTGCGCCACAATTTCATTTTGCATATATCAATCAACCTTATTCGAAGTTTGAAACATCCATTTGATTCAAACGATCGAGATCGGCTTGGGTATCGACACCCGGCGGTAAATTTGCTTCAGCAACAGCGATAGCAATACGGCGTCCATTTTCTAGCACACGCAATTGCTCAAGGCTTTCCAGCTTTTCTAAAAGCCCCATATCCCAAGATACATATTCTTGTAACAGCTTCACACGATAGGCGTATAAACCAAGGTGACGATAGGCTTGGTCATGCAAAGTTTGCTCAGCCTGTTTTACTCCCTCACGATCGTATGGAATGGTTGCACGACTGAAATATAAAGCTTGGTTTTGTTTTGACATCACCACTTTGACGATGCTATCACGCTGAAATTCATCAAGGCTATGAATCGGCTCACATAGCGTTGACATCGAACAAGCAGGTTGGTCTTCTAACAACTGCGCCACTTGTTTCACCAATTGTGCCGGAAGTAAGGGTTCATCACCCTGTACATTGACGATAATATCTTCACTTGCCCAACCTTTAATACGTGCCACTTCACTTAAGCGATCTGTACCCGATGGATGATCCGCAGAGGTTAACACCACATCAACATCTTCAGCACGGCAAACTTCTGCAATACGCTCATCATCTGTCGCAACACATAAACCATCAAATCCTGCGACTTTTTTCGCTTGATCAACTACACGCAAAATCATCGGACGACCATGGATTTCAAGTAAAGGTTTACCCGGCAAACGTGAACTTGAAAAACGCGCAGGAATAACAATATGTTTCATAAATTAAATGCCTTCGGGAAGTTTTAGACCCAGTTGTTTCAACTGCTGATGCAAAGTTTCATAACATGCAGGTGATAACACTGCATCTACAGGAACAACCCATATTTCTCTTTTAAAATCTGGATTATTTTTCAGTAATGCTAAAATTTTAACTGCATCTTTTTCGGTGGTAATGATTGGATTGCTATCTTCAAACTGTAAATCATCCAATTCATATTCATAATGATCGGGAAATTCATGACATTGAAATTGATAAATACCCATGCTTTCGAGCGTGTTATAGAAGCGCTGAGGAAAGCCTATACCCACCACCGCATAAAACACTTTATTTGGATTAAATTCTGAGAAAATATCTTTATTTAATAAATACGGCGCTGCTGATTCCAAATGCATATTCAACGCTAAAGTCGGATGTTCTGCATGTTCAATCACTGTACCTGTCGCCAAACGACTTTTTGGCTCACGTAAATAACCTTCTGGCAAAAGCTTTTCATTGCCCAAGCCTCGGTTATTATCCAACACAATCCATTCAATTTGACGCTGTAAAGCCCAGTGCTGCAAGCCATCATCACAAATAATGAAATCTAATTCATGCTTAGCTAGCAACAATTCAATACTGTGTTGGCGGTTAGGCCCAACCGCCATCGGCACACCTGTTGACTGGACAATTAAGGTTGGCTCATCGCCCACCACATCGGCTTTGGATTCTAAATCCACATAAGCGGGAAATGGACCTTTACCACCATAACCACGACTGATCACACCGACACGGATATCGAGGCTAGTTAAATAACTCACCAAGTGAATCAGTAAAGGGGTTTTTCCACTACCACCAACGGTAATATTACCAATCACCATTACAGGAATCGGTGCTTTATAACTCGATTTATAGCTCAATTGATAGAGCTTATGATTAAGCAAGAAACCAGCGCGATATAACCACGACAACGGTCGAAACACAATGAGCCACTTTGCCTGACTATTCCAAGCATCCTGAATCATTTGTGCAACTGACATGGCTTAGTTTTCCTCAAAATTACGCTGATGAAGTTGGAAGTAAGCACCTTTGTGTGCGATTAATTCCACATGCGTACCTTGTTCAATAATACGCCCTTTATCCATCACCACAATACGGTCTGCATTTTCAATGGTCGATAAGCGATGAGCAATGACAATCGTGGTTCGATCTTGCATCGCCGCATCAAATGCTCTTTGAATATAATATTCAGATTCGTTATCGAGTGCGCTGGTTGCCTCATCCAAAATAAGGATCGGTGCATTTTTTAAAATGGCACGCGCAATCGCAATACGCTGACGCTGACCACCTGACAAATTCAAGCCTTGTGCACCCAGTGGCGTGTCATAACCCTGCGGCAACTCCATAATAAAGTCATGTGCAAATGCTGCTTTTGCTGCGGCAATCACTTGCTCATCGGTGGAATTTTCCAACTGGCCATAGGCAATATTTTCACGCACTGTGCGGTTAAATAGCACGACTTGTTGGTTAACCATGGAAATTTGAGTTCGCAAACTATTTAACTCAATATCTTGAATATCCTGCTGATCAAGCAGCAATTGACCCGAACTCACATCTTGATAGCGTACCAATAGATTAACCAACGAAGTTTTGCCTGCACCTGAACGCCCAACTAAGGCTACAGTTTCACCCGCTTTGACTTTTAAATTAAAGTCATGGATCGCATGATGACCATCGGCATAAATTAAATTAACGTTATTAAATTCAATATTACCTTTCAATACAGGTGTGAGTGTGCCGTTATTCACTTCTTCTGGCATATCCAGCAATTCAAATACTGAATAAGCTGCCGCCATACCACGTTGCAATTTTTCGTTGACATCTGTTAGGGTTTTAATCGGCTTACTGAGCATACCTGCCGCAGTAATATAGGCCACAAATTCACCGGCAGAAGTATCACCCATTATCTGTGGACGTAATGCAATAAACATCACAATACTCAGCGCAATGGACATGATCAACTGTACAATCGGACTGTTTAACTGCTGTACCACCACCATTTTTAAACCGCGACGCAAGTTCTCCATTGAACTGTCATGGAAGCGCTTTTGTTCGTAGTCTTGCCCAGCAAAGCCTTTAACCACCAAATTCCCTTGCACTGTCTCTTGTACGATATGGTTTACATCCCCCATAGTACTTTGAACTTGCATAGATAATTTACGCATGCGTTTAGCAGCTTTACGAATAATCACCCCGATAATTGGGCCAAAAATCAAAATACATAGGGTTAAACGCCAGTTGGAATAGAACAGATATCCCAACAGCGCAATCGTAATCAAACCTTGCTGTACAATCGTTTTGATTGACTCAGATGATGCAGCCGTCAACTGCTCAACGTTGTACATAATTTTCGCAGTGATATGACCACTCGAATTATCTAAATAATATTGTGAAGGTAGGCGCATTAATTTAGCGAATACCAACTGACGAATATTAAAAATCAAATTTCGTGAAATAACCGCGGTGAAATATCCTCCCATGAACAAACCTACACCACGGAAGAACATTAACAGCACCACCAATAATGGAAATAGCGCGGTAAAGCTTTGATCCTTGTTTTGAATCGCTTCAATAATGCGTTCTAAAAGCTTTGCGACAGAAACCTCTGTCGCCGCATTAATACTGAAACCCAACAATACAAGCAGGCCGATGCCCCAAAAAGGTTTTAAATAACTTAATAGGCGTAGGTAGACCTTAAAATCGTGCTTCACTAATAACCTCGAGTTGGTACTTTGGTACTGATGTTGACATTAACAAATCCAAGCTGACCTGCAACATCCATCACCCGAATCACATCTTGATGTGTTGCTTTTGCATCTGCGGCAATCACAAACATTAAATCACGACGATCATTGGAAATCTGTTTAATTGCCGTATTTAAATCAGAAACTTCTTTGCTGGCGAGCGACTGACCATTCACTGAGTAATGCCCAGTCGAATCGACCACCACTTCCACCTTCTGATCATAGTTCTTTGGCGGTACACCCTGTGCATCTGGCAAGGTCAAGTTCATACGACTCATCTGATTAAAGGTGGTCGAGAGCAACAAGAACACCAAAATAAACATCAGACAGTCAATCATCGGAGTAAGGTTGATATGCACATCTTCAACCTGACGACGTTTAAATTTCATGCGCAGTCTCCATTCAGCTAGCTTTCTGAATGTCCTGATATTCTACTTCAGGCGTTTTTTGATAAAACAAGGCTGCATGGAACAACGTAGACTGCTGCTCAAGTTCTGCAACATATTCTTGAACCAAACGTTGGAAATAACGGTGAGCAAATAATGCCGGCACTGCAATCAACATCCCTGCCGCAGTCGTGATCAAAGCTTTTGAAATCCCCGGCATCATCAATACTGGGTCACTATTGGTCCCAATATCAATCATTAAAAAGGCTTCAATGATACCGATCACCGTACCTAAAAGCCCCAATAATGGCGCTACAGCACTCAACGTTCCTAAGAAGTTGATATTTTTTTCCAAATAACCAATTTCTTGCGAAGCAGTCACTTCCATTTGCGCACGCGCATATTGCTCTGATTGAGCTTTACTTGCATAACCAGCATCAAGCACACGACCGAGTGTACTTTGCTGTAGTGCTGGACTTTGTTTTAGTTGCTGCACCACATCTTTAACCGATGCGTTGGCATGCATCATCAAGTCATTTGGTAGCACCATTGATTTTTTTAAACGAATAAAACGTTCAATCGTGATCGCTACGGTAAAAATCGAGCAAATAATGAGTGGGATCATTAACCACCCACCCGCTTTGACTAATTCCCACATTTGATTTTCCCCAATAAATTCAAATTAAAAAATTATTCAGCCAGACAAATATTTAAAATGCCGTCCAACTCTTCAAGGGTATGGTAGCTAATCACCAGCTTGCCCTTCCCTTGTTTATTATGATCAATTTTCACATCTGCACTGAAACGATCAGAAAGACGTTGCGTCAATTGTTGTATGTCTGATGAAACAGATGCTTTGGTTTTTTGTTGTTTTGGTGCATTCAAATCACGAACAAATTGTTCGGTTTGACGTACAGACATACTTTTTTCAATCACCATTTCAGCCACTTTAAGCTGATCTTTGGCTTTCAAGGTTAAAATTGCACGTGCATGGCCCATATCGAGCAAGCCTTGCTGCATAAACTCTTTGACTTGATCTTCCAAAGACAATAAACGCAATAAGTTACTGATGGTGGTCCGTGCTTTACCGACGGTATCGGCAATTTCTTGATGACTTAAACCAAATTCATCATGAAAACGCTGTAAAGCCATCGCCTGATCGATTGGATTCAAATCTTGACGTTGAATGTTTTCAATCAAAGCCAAGGCAATGGCAACTTGGTCACTCAAGTCACGAACAATTGCCGGAACTTCAGTCAAGCCTGCCAATTGTGCAGCACGCCAACGACGTTCACCGGCAATAATTTCATAAGGATGTTTTTCGTCTTCTACTGGACGAATCACAATCGGCTGCATCACGCCATGTTTTTCAATCGATGCTGCAAGCTCTTGTAAATCCTGTTCTTTAATGAAACGACGTGGCTGATATTCACCACGTTTCAATAAATGAACATCAATCTGCTTAAGCTGACCATGATCTAAAGCTTTTGCTTCGAGCTGTAGTTTTTCTTTTTGGATTGAACCGAGTAAGGCATCCAGACCACGACCTTTAGCCAGTCCGCGTTTTTTGACGGTCATGCTTTAGTTCCTTTTTTTACTTTGGTTTTTTTCAACACTTCAGCTGCCAGATTAAGGTAGGCAACTGCACCCTTCGAGCTTTTTTCAAAATAAATTACCGGCAATCCATGCGCAGGCGCTTCGGCCAAACGAATATTTCGTGGAATCACCGTATCGTAAAGTTTCTGACCGAAATATTGTTCTAACTCAGCAGAGACATCACGGGTTAAGGCATTACGCGCATCGTACATGGTGCGTAGTACACCAACGATTTCTAAATCTGGGTTGAGTGCTTGTTGGATACGATCAATGGTCTGGGTTAAATCTGCCAAGCCTTCCAAGGCATAGTATTCGCACTGCATCGGAATTAATACACTGCGTACAGCAGCCAAGGCATTCACCGTAATAAGACTTAAACTTGGTGCGCAATCGACAATGATATAATCGAAGTCTTTTTCAACTTGTGCCAAAGCTTCACGCAAAATAAACTCACGACCATCCTGATCCGCAATCGCCAGTTCTACACCCGCCAAATCTCGGTTCGCACCTAAAACCTTATAACCCACTTCTGCTTTATAAATGGCAGTTTCAATCGGCACTTCGCCAAGCAGCACATCCGTAACAGAGTACAACAAATCATTTTTTTGAATGCCCGACCCCATCGTAGCATTCCCTTGTGAATCCATATCCACAAGTAAAACTCGTTTTTTTAAAATGGCCAATGAAGCTGCTAAGTTTACAGCAGTTGTGGTTTTACCTACGCCACCCTTTTGGTTTGCAATCGCAATAATTTGAGCCATGGTAACCCCAGTCCTTTGAAAATTTTAAATACGTTTTAAAAAGATTAAATGGCGTTGTTCATCCAGACGTGGAACTTTTAACGCGACAATATCAATTTTGAACTCAGTTTTGAGCATCTCGACTTCTTCTTCAGGAATTAAACCTTTCATTGAAGCAATGATGCTTTGCTCATGCATATACGGTTTCGATGCATCGACAAAATCCGTTAATGATGCAAATGCACGACTGGTGATGACATCGAACTGACCGAGCTCATGAATACTGTTTTCATTTTCAACGCGTGTTTGTACTGCAATGACATTTTTTAGTTTTAAGTCAGCAATAAATTGTTTTAAGAATCGAATTTTTTTACCGTTTGCATCCAATAGAACACATTCACGTTCTGGCTGACACAAGGCAATGATCATGCCCGGCATACCACCGCCCGTACCAATATCCAATAATCGACCTGCAGGCAAATCATTGAGAATACTTAGGCTATCCAATAAATGCTTGACCAGCATTTCTTTCGGATCACGAATTGCGGTTAAGTTATACGCTTTGTTCCACAGCACTAAGGCATCTTGGTATTTCAGCAATAGATTTAATGCTTCTTCACTCAAATCTAAGCCAAGCTTCTGACTACCTTGCTTTAAGTCTTGAAAAAAAGGATGCATAAAGAAGACATCTCAATAAAAATTAACTGAAGTATACCGATTTCTAAGCCGTGGAACAGTAGCTAACGCTTAGCGAATATGCACTTAAGCGTACATGCCCTGACGAATCTGTAGATCTAGATCACTTAATCGCTCAGGTGTGCCAACATCTACCCAAGCTGCTTGCATTTTTTCTGCAGAAATTTTTCCGTCTAGCATCGCATTTTTTAATAATGGAGCTAAAGGTCGTTTTCCTGCATCCAAACCATCAAACATTTTTGGGTTAATGACCGCTACGCCACTATAAGTCAGTGCCTCACCTTGTTGTCCTTGCTCAAAGGTATAACTACGCCCATTTGCCAAGATAAAATCGCCTTTGGGATGTTGAGCAGGATTAGTGACATAAACAAGATGTGCAAGATCTGCACCTAAGTTCACATTCAGTAAGGATGAAAAATCAAAAGTTGTCCAAACATCACCATTCACCAAAATAAATGGCTCTGTCCCAAGCAAAGGTAAAGCATTAATAATGCCACCTGCTGTTTCTAAACCTTCTGCTTCACGTGTCCAGCGAATAGTAACGCCAAATTTAGAACCATCACCTAAGGCGCCAATCAACACATCGGCTAGCCAAGCAGAATTGATAATAATTTCAGTCACGCCAATTTTTTTGAGTTTTTCAATATGCCAAACAATCAGTGGCTTTCCACCCACTTCAAGCAAAGGCTTGGGCTTATATAATGTTAAAGGACGCATCCGGTTGCCTAGACCCGCCGCTAAAATCATGGCTTTCATTATGCAACAACCTCGTAACTACCGTATTTAGCTTCAAATTTCGGCAATACTTTAGCTTGAATAAACTGCATAAATGGTTGTAGTTCTGCATACGGCTTACTTTCTTCAAGTAAATACCACATCACACGAGGTAAATCTTTCAAGTAGCCTGATTTACCATCACGCTCAAACAAACGAACAAAAATACCCAAAATCTTGATATGACGTTGAATCGCCATCAGGTCAGCATCTTGTTTAAATTGTTCAAAGTCACGACCTTCTTTTGCCGACGCAGGTAACAAGTCATAAAACACTTTAAACCAACCATACACACGTTCAGCATTCCACTGCACATAAGCGTCTCGAGTGATTGAAATAAGGTCATAAGTATCCGCACCAATCACTGCATCTTGGAAATCAATGACACCTTGATCTTGCTCACCATCGAGCATCATTAAATTACGACTATGGAAATCACGATGCACGATGACTTGTGGTTGTGCCAAGGCAGCATTGGCTAAAATCGCAAAGGTACGCTTAATTAAAGCCGACTCTTCGGTAGTTAGTTGAATTTGTAATGAAGGCAATAACCAATCAGTTAAAAGCTCCATTTCAGAAATCAGCTTTTCATAAGCATATTCTGGAAAGTGGTTCACACCATCAATTGACTGTAATTGAATCAACTGTTTAAAACTTTGTGCGTAATGTGCGTCTACTGTTTGATCATTGAGCAACGTCGACAGTAAAACATCACCAAAATCTTCCAGCAATAAAAAGCCTTGCTCTAGATCTTTTGCCACAATATGGGGTACACGAACGCCATTCGCATCAAAAAATTCATCAATCGTCACAAAAGGCACACAATCTTCTTTTTCTGGTGGTGCATCCATCAGCATAAATGTTTTATTATTCAACTTGATTCGTGCATAACGACGGAAACTTGCATCGCCTGCTAGAAAGTTAATTTCAAATTGATCTGAACCAAGTACAGATGAAATCCATGTTTGTATCAATTGTTCACGTTGTGTATTCATTTGCGATAAATTCTAATACAGGCTGAGTTTTTAAAGTGCTAAGTGTAGCTACTTATCAACTTTTTCTCTATGATGCGACAATAATTAATTGCGATTAAGCATACCTGGTTAATGAGACAAATGAAGCATCAGTTTAAATTTAATCCTTTAGCGACTGCGATCTTAACCCTTCTATGTGGTAGCTCGTTACCAAGCTATGCAGCACCTGCGACAAACGCGTCTACGGATGACGAAACAGAACAACTGAAGCAGACAATTTCTGAGGCTTACCCGGGCCAGCAGTTTTTTGAACAATATTATGTCGACAAATCTACGCCTGAAGCACAACTTCGAAATACCAATCAATTAAGTTCAGCCTTTTGTAGTGGCACGTGGATTACACCTATCGCACCAACCACCAAAGCAGTTGCAGCTGAAGAAGCAACATCGACTATTACAGCAGATTATGGTCACTTTGACCCGAATGGCGACTCGGTGTTGGAAGGCAACGTAGTCATTGACCAAGAAGGTCGTCAAATTCGTGCAGATCAAATCAAAATTGATAAAACCCAAACCTATGCCAATGCATCTGGCCGTGTGCAAATGGCACAGTCTGGGCTTATTTCACAAAGTGATTCAATTGATTACAACTTAAAAACCCAACAAGGCGATTTAAATAACAGTTTCTTTATTGCTGAAGCGCAACATGCACATGGCCGTGCAGAAAAAATTGCCCGCACATCGACAGAAACACTTGAACTTGAAAATGCGGAATACACCACCTGCCCACCGAATGAAAAACCAACTTGGAAAATCCAAGCGGATAAAATTAAGCTCAATCAAGAAACAGGACGTGGTGAGACCAAAGGTACAAAACTTTATGTCAAAGATGTGCCGGTCATGGCTGTACCGTATTTCAACTTTCCGATTGATGACCGTCGCACTACAGGTATCTTGACCCCAAGTTTTGGTTTTACCAATGATGGTGGTGTGGAACTTGCTGTTCCGGTGTATCTCAACCTTGCGCCAAACTATGATGCCACCGTAACGCCACGCTATATTGCAGACCGTGGCCCAATGATGGAAGGTGAGTTTCGCTATCTGACTGAAAACTTCGGTTCAGGCATGATCTGGGGTGGTTATTTACCCTCCGACCAAAAATATGATGATCAAGATCGTAAAGACTTGCATTTTCTACATAACTGGAAAATCAACGATCAATTCACCACCAATCTTGAATATAACTACGCATCAGATAAAGACTATTTTTCAGACCTAAATAACAATCCAAACTCAAAAACTGATCTTAACTTACGTCGTGCTTGGGAGCTGAATTATCGCAATGGTATCCCGGGCTTAAAAGCTCAACTTAAAGTTGAAGATTTCCAAACTTTGGATAAAACCGTAAGTGATGAAGACCGTCCTTATGCACGTTTACCTCAATTCTTATTAAACTATAAAACAGGTAATCCTTTAGGCTTACAATACGAGTTTAATAATGATACGGCATATTTTAAAAAGAATATAAATAATGTTGGTAGTCAAACTCCTAATAATGAAAATCAAGGCATTTACCAACCTAGCGGCACACGTATTTATAACGATTTGAGTGTGCGTTACAATTATCGCAACCCATGGTCATTTGTGATTCCGGAAGTATCTATTCGTAATTTAAATACAATTTACGACCAAGATACAATCAATGCACAAAACATTAATTCATCGAATGAAAGTCAATCAATTGTTGTTCCTCAATTTACGTTGGATACAGGTATTGTTTTAGAAAAAGAAGGTCGTTTCTTACAAACTTTAACCCCACGCCTCTTCTATGCGTATTCACCATATGAAAATCAAGACAACAACCCGAATTTTGACACAACAACTGCTTCAATTAACTATGATCAATTGTTCAGCCCACGCCGTTTCTATGGCAATGACCGCTTAGAAGACAATAACTTTGCTTCCCTCGGCCTAAGCTATAGCTTATTTGATGATGTGGGTCTGGAACGTTTAAAGGCAAGTGTCGGTCAAAGTTTCTACTTTGAAGATCGCCGCGTAACCTTAAATCATGAATCCGATGAATTTGACCGTGAAAGCCGCACCGGCCCAGTTGTCAGTTTATCTAGTCAACTCTCTGACCGTATTAGCGTTAATGCAAACTCTGCTTGGATGTCGAATGGGGATAACGCACAGCGCGATATCCAAATGTATTATGCTGGAAATAAAGGCAATTTATACAATGTCGGTTATTTCTATCGTAAAGACATTCCTAACCGTCAAGATAGTTATGATCAGGCTGTTGCATCATTCATTCAACCTGTACACAACAACTGGCGCATTATCGGCCATGCCCAATACGACCTCGACAATAGCGTTGCGCGCGAATACTTGCTTGGGGTGAACTATGAGTCATGCTGTTGGGGTGTTTCGGTGTATGGCCGCTCGTACTATAACGATTTAGACAATGTCACATCTTCAGATGTAAAACCAAAACGCGCCATTATGGCTGAAATCACCTTGAAAGGTTTAGGTGGTTTCAACAATAAATTAACCTCTTTGCTTGAAAACCGAGTTTTAGGTTTTAACAATATTAATCAATCTTGGACAGAACGTTAATGAAGACAAAACAGTTAAAACAAATTTTTAAAGCGTCAGCCTTGGCACTTTGCCTTTCTACTTCAATGTCAGTTTTTGCTGCTGCGCAACCTAAAGATGAAATTGTAGCTGTTGTTGACAATAGCGTGATCCTACGCAGTGATTTAGATCAAAGCATTGCCGAGATTACTCATCAACTTCAGTCTAAGAAACAAACTGTTCCACCAGTTGAATATTTACAGCAACAGGCTTTAGAGCAACTGATTACTCGTCAGGCGCAGCTTGAACAATTGAAACGCTACAACGTTAAAGCAGATGAAAAAGCATTGAATGAAGCTGTATTAAAAGTAGCTAAAGATTCAGGTTACTCAAGCCTTGAAGCATTCCAACAAAAGCTTGATGCTGCCGCACCTAATACCTATGCTTCTTTACGTGCACGCATTGCAGAAGATATCGCATTACAACGTCTACGCCAACAATTGGTCACTTCACGCATTCAAATTAGTGAACAAGATGTAAAAAACTTCTTAAGTTCACCACAAGGTCAAGCAGCACTTGGCAACCAAGTACACGTCTTACATATTCGTGTCTCAGGTAATGAAAATGCCATTAAAGTTGCTGAAGATGTACGTAAAGAACTTGCCAATACCAACGATGTCAAAGCACTGAGCAACAAATTCAGCAGCAAAGATATTAGAGTAGATGCTGCTGACATGGGCTTCCGTAATTTATCTGAAATCCCAGATGAACTCGCTGCACGCGTTGCGCCATTGCAAGTAGGCCAAACCACTGAACTAATCACCGTGCGTGATGGTGTGCATGTATTAAAACTAATTGATCGCAAAGGTGCTGAACAAAAAGCCATTGTTCCACAATATCAAACCCGCCACATTTTGATTCAACCATCTGAAGTGGTCAGCCCAGAAAATGCGAAGCAAATGATTGACAGTTTGTATTCTCGCCTCCAAAAAGGTGAAGACTTCGCCGTACTTGCCTCAACTTTTTCAAATGACACAGGTTCTGCTACCAATGGTGGTAGCTTAGGTTGGGTTAGCCCGGGTGTCATGGTTCCTGAGTTTGAAGCACAAATGAAAGCAACACCGAAGGGAGAGTTTAGTAAACCCTTCCAATCGCAATTTGGATGGCATATTCTCCAAGTGACAGATACACGTCAGCAAGACATGACACATGAAGTGCAAGAGCGCATGGCACGTCAAATTTTAGGTGAACGTCAATTCGATACTGAATTAGATAGCTGGTTACGTGAAATTCGCAACAATGCCTATGTTGAAATTAAAGATCCTGCTTTAGAGCGAAATAAAAAGTAAGAATTAAAAAACCAGCTTCGGCTGGTTTTTTTTATGATATTTATCATCATTTTATTTAATTCTTCTTAACTCTATACACTGTGATGTGCACTATCAGATCAAATAATAAATAAGGAATAAAAAAAACCTCCCTTTTGAACTGAACCCCAAATCTTGGACAGTTTAGTTAACAATAGGATTGAGTTCTGAATTGAACAGGGCTCAATCCTTTTAATTTTAGTTGTATTCTTTCATGATTATAATAATGGATGTAATCATGAATTTGTTGTTCTAATTCCTCGATACTTTTGGGTTTCTCAAGATAAATCGTCTCTGATTTTAATGTCCCAAAGAAATTCTCCATCAAAGCATTATCCCAACAATTTCCTTTTCTACTCATACTCTGCTTAATATTATTCTGTTTAAGAATCTTCCTAAACTGACTCATTTGATAATGCCAACCTTGGTCGGAATGTAGCATAAGCTTATATTTGCGTATGCTGGGTAATTGGCCTATTGCTTGATCAAGCATGTCTTTAACAAATGCAAATACTGGGCGTCTGGAAAGTGTATAACTCACAATTTCATTGTTGTAACAGTCTAAAATTGGGGATAAATACAGCTTCGTATCCGCAACTTTAAATTCCGTTATATCTGTCAGCCAACGCATATTCGAGTGTTTCGCTTTAAATCTACGTTTGAGTTTATTTTTAACTATTTTGTTCGATGTACCTTTGTAAGAATTGTATTTCTTACGTCGAATTAATGATGTTAAACCTTGAATTTTCATGAGTTTGGCAATTAATTTGTGATTATGCGTAATTCCTTGCTGTTTTAAAGCTAAGGTAATTCGTCGATAACCATATCTACCTTTATGTGTACTAGCTCAAATCCGATCTGACAGTTACCCATTTTTTAGTGTGCCTGTCAGGTTAAATTTGGGCTAAATTTTTC
>NZ_JBLZXR010000149.1:0-2569 GCF_050285345.1 Acinetobacter sp. | reverse complement strand
CCGCCGTGAAAGGGCGATGTCCTAGGCCTCTAGACGATAGGGACGTTTCAGAGGTGGGCGTATAATAGGGTGAAAATTGGGGGGTGTCAAACGCATTTCTACAAATAATTTCAGTTTTAGGTGCTGAGTGCATAAATTTAAAACAATCTGATGCAATTGTTTGAAAAATACATTGTTTATGTTGAATTTTTAAACGTATCGACAATCGCCTGAATCACGTCAGGATGTTTTAAATAACCGTCGATATCATGCGGGCGATCAATCGATGTACGGATTTGGTGATTAATAATGGCAGGGCTAAAATCAAAAGGCGCATTTTGTAGTGGAAAGGCAGTGAGAAAATCATCATGCGAATAAAAATTAATCCAGTCGCCTGAAATTACACTCGGGCGCTGAATGGGCTGCGGTAAATGGCCTTGAATGACCCGAAAGGCTAAGGGAGAACCGAGGGTAATAAAGCAAGGCACATTTAATTCGGGATGCAGCAGTAAAAAATGATAGGCAATCACGGAACCTAGGGAATGTGCCACGATGACATTCGGTTTGGTGCTGTGCAATTGTTCGTGTATGCGCACATGAACTTCGTGCATAAAATGCGGATTGGATAAATACAGATAAGTTTCAACTAAAAATTTGTGCAACAGTGTTGCATGCAATTTTGGAAAATAATTCATCAACAGGGCAAAATCGCGCAAGGCATAATCTTTACTTAATGCGCCTAGCGTATGTAGCTCATGCTGAAAGCTATGACTATCATTCATCTGCATTTCTGGCAGTGGATTGACTTCAGGTCGATGTTCTTCCGGTTTTGCAGGATGAATAAACGGCAAATGTATCCATGTTTGTGGCATCAGTGTGCTGGCGCTTAACGTGTTTTCTAAATGATGGCGTGAAAGCAAATCGCCATAAAAAGGCATACGAAAATGCTGCTTTAAATAAGGAAACTGACAGTGCTGATGGATGTTTTTTAGGCTTTGCTCAAGCAAATTGAGCCAGCGTTTTTCTAAAGATCGTGCAGTTTGGCGTTGTTGGTTCATCCCGTGAATAAAAACAATATTCATAAGCAGCTCCCGCAACCAATTATTTTATTTTCATTCAGTATAAATAAAAAAGAGCAACCGAAGTTGCTCTTTAATGTTGCTATTGACCAAGCTATGTATCAATTTTTGTTGTGATACAAGGTGTAGTAGCTGATATAGCAGACCGCAATAAAGGTCAAACAACCAAAGAAGCTGATGCGCATGGTTGGATCAAAGACCATGCTGACACAGGTAATAAAACAGAACACAAAACCGAGAATTGGCACAATTGGGAACAACGGAGCAGCAAAGCCCAGTTCTTCTTTGCTGTGGCCGGCTTTATACCATTGGCGGCGGAAGTTGAATTGACTGAGACAAATGCTCATCCAGACCACAACCATAGTAAAGGCTGCAATTCCCAATAAATTGGTGAAAATCGCTTCTGGTGCAAACTGTTCAGACAGTAAGCCCGGCATACCGCCAATCATGGTGACAATCACTGCAACATAAGGAATGCCACGTGAATTGAGTTTTGAGAATACTGCCGGCAACTGTTTTTTATAAGACAGTGACCACATCATACGTGATGCAGCGAATAGGCCTGAGTTCGCAGCAGACAATAATGCCGTGATAATCACAAAACGGATAATGTCTTCTGCATAAGGAATGCCGATATGTTGGAAGACCGTCACGAATGGACTGCTGCTGACGCCTTCAGCGGCCAAGCCTGCTTCCTGATGCGGCAGTAAAGCAGTGACCACCACAATAGTTCCGACAAAGAAAATCAGTAAACGGAAAATTGCGGTATTAATGGCTTTCGGCACATTCTTGGCAGGATCTTTAGTTTCACCAGCAGCCACACCAATCAGCTCTGTCCCTGAAAAGGCAAAATTCACAATCAGCATAGTGGTGAAGATCGGGAAAAGACCTTCTGGGAACCAACCTTGAGCGGTTAAATTACTGAATAGTGGTGCGGATTCATGACCACGATAATCCAGTACCCCAAAAATAGCCAATAAGCCTAAAAGAATGAAGGCTACGACGGTAATCACTTTGATCAAAGCCAGCCAAAATTCAGACTCAGCAAACCAGCGGGTCGAAGTCATATTCAAGAGGAATACAAATACCCCAAAGATTAATGTCCACATCCACATGGAACTGTCTGGGAACCATTCCTGCATCAGCAGTGCAGCAGCAGTAAACTCTGTGCCGAGTGTGACCGACCAAGTGAGCCAGTATAACCACGTCATGGTGTATCCCGTACCTGGGCCAATATAGCGGGTAGCATATGCGCCAAAAGAGCCAGACTCAGGCATGTGAACAGCCAACTCACCGAGGCAGAGCATGACCATATAGGCGATAATACCACCTAGAAAATAAGCAATAATGGCACCAACAGGCCCCGTTTGTGCAATGACTTCACCCGACCCTAAAAATAGACCTGTACCGATTGCGCCGCCAAGCGAAATCATCACCAGATGTCGAGTACTCATAGCGCGTTTTAAAGGCGCAGAATTGCCCTGATGCGAAGCATCATTCGGAGATGAGTG
>NZ_JBLZXR010000148.1:0-35717 GCF_050285345.1 Acinetobacter sp. | reverse complement strand
ATCAAATGTAGTTGCCATAATGCATCATTCCTGTTTTTAACAGTTTAAGGAAATGACACAGTTTTTTGAACACTACCACACGAACAGATTTGGGAGGTGAAACTCTCATTGACTTCTTCAAACAATACGCCTGCGTTCTCGCATTTATACTTGAGCATTGTTTTTAGTGCCGAAAATCCTGTGTCTAAGACAGATTTCGCCATTTTAGTTTTTACGAGTCTCTTGGCACTGAGATCACCAACAACAATCAGTGCATTTTCCTTAACAAGCATGGTGCTTGCTTTGTGCAAATGATCTTTACGACAATTTGCAATCTTAGCGTGTAATGCACGTACACGCTTCTTGTTGTTTGCTCGTTGAGCAATAGCTAGTTTCTGTTCATATTTTCGATAGAACTTAGGATTTGAAATCACTGTGCCATCTGAACAGGTAGCAAGATCTTTTAATCCTAGATCAATACCTATGGCTTTAGTTGAAGTCGGTTTATCTTGCTTTGCTGTATTTACCACAAGGCACACATACCAACGCCCACGGCTATCCTCAACAAATGAGCCTGTTCTAACGCTGTATTTGCTTAAGCCGTAGCTATCCCAAATTTTGAATTGATGTTTACCATATTGAACATATCCATCAGCGTATTTGATCGCTACTTTCTTAAACGGTATCCATCCAAGTGATCTTCTTGCAGATTTCTTGTTACTCACACGCCATTTAAGTTTGGCTTTTTTGAACTGCTTTCTGCGTGTGACTAATTCTTCGGTGACAGCCTGAATGGTTTGGCTGTGCAAATTAAGCAGTTTTGATGCGCCTTTGGTGTATTGAGCAATATCAAATGCAGATAGAAATCCACCTGTTCTTTTTAGGTGTTTAAAGCTTAAATCATTCACATAATTCCAAACAAAATTCACCTCAGATGCTAATTGAATCAGCACCTTTGCATGTTGGTCTTTTATGCGAAGTTTAAGTGTTTTCATGTGCTTATTTTAACAATAATATTTTAAGTAATGAGCAACAAAGATATTTAATACGACATTCCATGTCGTATGGCTTACGCCAGTCACTTATATCCTCGTGCTGAACCACGAGGTTTTACGCTCCAAGTGATAAAAAAAGAGGTCAGCGGGTGCTGACCTCCAAATGAGGAACATTCAAAAATCGTACAGCTTCAATATTAGATGGCTTGAATCTGTGCTTGTGCAGCAGTCATCGCTTGTTGTTTTATCTCTGCACCCATGTTGACCCCTTCGGCACGGATAATTTCAACATCCGTAACACCGGTGAAGTTGAACACAGTTTTCAATAAACCTTCTTGATAGTCGACTGGGCTGTCATCACCGTATACACCACCACGGCTACTGGCAATATAAACTTTCTTTTCACCCGCCAAGCCGACAGCACCTTGTTCAGTATATTTAAAGGTACGACCTGCAACACTGATACGGTCAATCCATGCTTTCAAAGTTGAAGGCAGGCCAAAGTTATACATTGCAGCACCCACCACCACGACATCGGCATCCAAATATTGTTGTAACAATTGCTCACCTAAAGCAGATTGTTCAGCATCTTGTCCCATCAGAATTTGACTGCTTAAGTGCGGGATATGCTGTACCGCTAAATCAAGATGCTGAATTTCAGCCTCTGCACCATATTTTTGCTGTAACTGTTTAACAATATTCGCACTTAATTGACGTGATACAGATGCGTCACCCATGATACTTGAGTCGATATGGAGAATTTTCATTACAGAACCTAAAGCTTTTGTTTTAACTTGGGCTCATTATAATCAGCACATATAAATAGAATAATCCCTATTGTTATAACACTACGTTTTATTTTTAGAACAATATTTTGTCGTGGCCACTGTGCATTCAAAATAACGAGGTCACTATAGGTCATTATCAATCGAGATTTTTCGTGTTAGTGTTATCAGCATAAGAACGCTATAAATTTTTAAGAAAAACGGATAACTCGAACAAGGCAATTCTGCAGGATGAAGTTAATATCAAACATACGTGACGTGATCCTCCGCAACCAAGTCAGCCAGTATTTACTAGAAGATGAACTGGTTATGAATTGGAGCATCCTGAAAAAATGTATGCTGATGCTGATTTTGGGATCGGCCATTCATCTGCTGTGGATCATTTGGAAGTGGCATATTTTGGTCACACCAGACTTATGGCAATGGGTAAACCTTTCCTTAGTCAAATCACAACTTTGGGTCAATCTCATCTTTTTTGCATTGATGATTGGCTTAATTTGGCCTTGTTATGCATGGAAAGATCACCCCACGATACAACTGGCATTACCGTATTTATCCATCGGGTTATTCATTATTTCACTGTGCCGTGATGGTTATTTGGTTGGCGTAATGAGCCCTGCCACTATGATTTCCTATGTCAGCCTGATTACGGTGGGACTCGTGCTTTTCCCGCGAAAAATTGTCTATAGCATGCTGATTCCGGCGACGATTTTTTTATCGGTCTGCATGTATCTGAGTTATAAGGATGCAATTCCTTATGCGCCGATCTTTCAGCCACATGCCTATGGCTATCAAAATAGCTTCTGGTTATTTTCGATGATTTTTTTCATCATCCCGATTGTCTTGACCTGTCTGGTATTATTTGAAACTTTACTCAGCCAATGGCGGCATCGGGAACGTTTAATTCAAAATTTAAGTCAAGTCGATCCGCTCACCAACCTGTTTAATCGGCGCAGTATTAATACTTGCTTGGAACGACTCGATCGGTCTCTTGCGGCAAACTATGCGTTGGTATTGCTCGATTTAGACCATTTCAAACGGATTAATGATCAGTATGGACATCATAAAGGCGATGAAGTCCTGATCTTGGTAAGTAATATTTTGAATCAACAACTACGCGACAGCGATATCGTAGGCCGCTTTGGTGGTGAAGAATTTATTTTGGTGTTAAAAAATTCAAATCTTGAGCAAGCCATCCATGCCGCTGAACGTTGTCGAAAAGCCATTGCACAGCTAGAAGTTTTCAGTGAGGATGGTCATCTTTTCCAAGTCACAGCAAGTTTCGGAATTGCCGTTTCGACCCCTGAATTACGTCCACAACAGCTGTTAACCCATGCGGATCAAGCCTTATATGCTGCAAAAGCCAGTGGACGCAATAAGGTGATGGCCTATACCCATCAAGAAAGTGTAGCCATTTAATTTAATATATCAAAGACAAAGCTCGATGCATATATTTAACGTGCGTATTGCTCCATTCTCGCCAAAGTTTGCTCTGCTTGCGCAGCTTCTACCCAGAGCGCCACGGCAGGATGCTGCAACACCTGTTGCATATAAAGCTCTGTATCAGCACTGACAGGCAACTGAAAGGCCTTGAAACGCATCACTACGGGTGCAAAAAAAGCATCTGCAATACTAAACTCCCCACAGAGAAAAGCTGAAGCCTGTGGTCGCTGCGCCCAAATATATTCAATACGAGCCACATCCTCCCGCAGTTCGGCATGTGCATCCCAGAGTATTTTGCCCTGTGTACTAAAATCGGCCTGAATATTCATTCCGCATAAACTGCGCAATGCAGCAAAGCTACTGTGCATTTCAGCACTCACACTTCGTGCCCATGCACGCTGTGCAATATCTTTCGGCCAAAGCGCATGTTCTGGATATTTTTCTGCAAGGTATTCACAAATCGCTAAAGAATCCCAAATCAATAACTCGCCATCTTTTAAAACCGGCACTTTGGCATTGTCATGGAGTGCTTTCAGGGTTTGCTTAAACGGACCACCCGCTAGGTCTTCCGAAAATGGAATCATGCGCTCCTGAAAAGGCAGATGAAAGGCTCGTAATACCAACCATGGGCGCATCGACCATGAGGAATAATTTTTATTGGCAATATATAGTTGCATCATGCTCACACTCCTACTCTACGGCTTGGAATTTTTCTAATTGCTGTAACAGTTCTGCTTCGGTAAATGTCCCGGTTAAACGTAAACCACGAATTTCTTGATGTGACGAATTTAAAAATAAATAGGTTGGTGGTCCCAAAATATCCCATTGATTTAATAAGGCTTGATGAGAGCTATCATACTGACTTAAATCAAGTTTGATGAGATAATATGGTGCGAGTGCCTGCTGCACAGCAGCTGATTTCAAGACTTGATGTTCGATCGGCTGACACGCGACACACCAATCCGCATAGACATCAATAATTGCCTGTTGACCTTGCGGAATCTCAGCCAATAATTGCTGAAACTCAACAGTAGTATGCGCCACCTGCCAATTGGCCTGTGTCGAGTTTTGTGTTACTAAAAAACGTTGGCTGTGCTGAAACTGACTATACACCATGTAAGGTAAAGCGAGACAGAGCACAAGAATATACAGCCATTTCAGCTGTGTACTGCGCCATAAAATACGCCACAACACATAGGCACAAAAAATAATCCCTAGTCCAAGCGAGAGCCATTGCAACCAGCCCTCACTGATTAATGGACGGATGAAATACAGCGCCAATGCCAACATAATAAAGGCGAACAGTACCTTGATTTGATTCATCCACATGCCTGCTTTAGGCAGCACGCGAGAACCCCAAACACTGGCCAGTAAAAGCGGCGTTCCCATACCAAAACCCAAGGTGAACAACAACAATGCACCTTGCCACTGACTATGGGTTTGGGAAATAAACAATAAAGCCCCTGCCAATGGAGCCGTCATACATGGACCGACCAATAAGGCCGAAATCATGCCCATGACCCCAGCACTAACCAAACTCCCACCTTTTTGCATCGATTGGGCTTGGTCTAAGCGATTGATCCAACTGCGTGGTAATTTCAGCTCAAACAAACCAAATAGGTTTAGGGCAAAAACCATAAATAGCAAGCTAAAAGCAATTAATGTTGAGGGCTGTTGCAACCAACGCTGAAAGCTTAGCCCCGCAGATGACGCTACTAACCCCAATACTGCATAGACCGTGGCCATACTGGTTACGAAGGTCAGTGCAATCATCCACGCTTTTAAGCCACGGCTGTCGCGGACAATCAATGACGTCAAAATCGGCAGCATAGGCAAGGAACATGGAGTAAAAGCCAATAAAAAACCCAAGCCAAAAAAGAGTAAAAGCCCATAAAAAATCGAGCTTTGAGCTAATTTTTCTGACCACATTTGATCCGTTGCGGTAAATGTTGTGCTTGATGTTAATTCTGTATTTTCAGCACGTTGCTGGTCTAAATTTAAATCTACAGTTGCAGTTTGTTCAGCTGATGTGTCTGTGGCTAAATCGAGTAGGCGCTTGGAGGAATTGGCAAGGTTTTGTTGGGTCACCAAGCCATTTTCATCGGTTTGAAACTCGGTTTTCTGGGGGGGATAACAGACGCGATCTTTGGCACAGCCCTGCCAAGTGACCTGATAAGTTTGCATTTTTTGCGTCGGAATATTGAAACGCAACTGCTGGTAATACACTTGAGTATGACCATAGTTATCATCTTGCAAATCTTCTGCAGGGGGTAAATCCAACTGAAGGCGCTGATGACCCTGTTTGACTTCAATTTTATGTTGATACAAATAGTAATGTGCTGGAATTTTCCAGCTCAATTCTGCTTGTTCAGCATTCTTTGAAACAACCGTAACAGGAAAAGCCTCATCGGCAGAAAGCAAGGCCTCCTGCGCTGAAATACCCATACTGAACGTCAGCATCCCTGCTGCCGCAACACACATCCATTGTTTCATTCAGTTGAATTCACCCTCGGTTTATCGGCCTACAACTCGGCTAATACTCAAGTTTTAGAATAAATATGAGACACCTAAAGCTGATTGATAGTTTTTATGGTCACCCAACAGTTCCAAACCGACACTGGCATCGAATTGCATACGGTCAGAGACGGCATAAATTAGGCCTGAAGCCAAAGAAATTTCCTCATCAGTACTTTCGGCTTTGCGATAAACCAATTCAGAAAAACCAGATAAATTACCCACAATTTGATAATCCATTCCCGGAATCGCTGTCACCGCCCAATCACTGTTCTGGATTTCATAACGCATGTTAATTGAGGTATTTACAGTATCATTATACTTATATGCTACAGCTGAACTTAGGCTATAAATATCATCTTCATGACTAAATCCTTCATTACCTGTTGCCAGCACAGCTTCAGCAAGAATCGCCATTGATAATCTGTCATCATTCAAATCAATGGCTTTTTTCAAACCAATACTGACATCACCTAAACCATCATCTTCAACAGATTTTCCCGCCACTTTGCTTTTTGACCAAGTCGGTCCCTGCCAACCTAGTTGCAATTCAAGATCTTGAGCTAAACCAGTACGAAACAACATATCTGCATTTAAGGTCGTAGTTTTTACTTTCTCGCCATTTTCATTACGGCTTTCAGCATAATTGGCATTCGGCAAACTTTGCTCCCACGCCAAACGACCGACTGGAGTAATGCCTGTGCTCATCCCCGCTCCGGGACGATCAAAGGAAAAATCTGCGGCCATTACAGGCAGACTCAACGCAGAAAGCGCAGCAATACTGAAAATTTTAGATACAGTCATGTTGATTCTCTCAATTAAGCTAATTCTTTGGTCATTTTTGCGCCATGGCTACGCAACAGTTCTAACGTTTGTTTTTCTTCATCCAATGCTTCTGACCAGTTGATCGCATCAAAATCACAGTCAAAAAATAATTCACTAATTGATGACAAAATAGTGAGCCCATCGCTATCGATCATGTTTGGATTGACTTTTTCATCGAGTAAGCGCTGAACTGCCGGCACACAAGCCGCACTTGCAGCATCCCACAATGGACCATAAATTTCTTCTGCATCCCATAAATGCACATTGGCTTTTGCCTGAATTAAAGCATCTAAAATATCCATATGCACTTGGAGCTGTTGTTGTTTTTGTTCTTGGCTCAACGGTTGTCCTGCTTCATAAGCCTCACAAACCATTTCCCACCATTTAAATAAGCCATCTGACCAAACTGAAATAGCTGGACCTTTTTCAAAATCGACAAAATTAGGACTGAGACCATCTGCTAACAGGTGTTGCACCTGTGCAAGATCCTGTTGTTCTAAAGCCTGCACAAAAAGCTGTTGTTGTGCTGTTAACATTTGGGAAGCTCACTTCAAATTATTTTGATCTATTATGCCGAATAAAGCGCTGTTTGTTTGAAATTCCTTAAAACAAAACACAAAAAATAAAAGTCATAAAAAAAGCCCCGTTCAATTCGGGGCTTTCTTCAAATCTGTAACTTATTCGTCGCCAAGATCATCAGCTTCAGCAAAAGCAGGTTGTGTACTGCGCGGATTCTCTTTCTTTTCAAACACATGTTCTAGACTACGTTTGAGTCGATCAATCGCACCATGAATTGCAGTATCTACATTATGACCACGATGATTTACAACAACAGGCTTCAATCCTGCTGGACGTGCTTCGATCATACACTTGATATCGTCGCTACCGCCCTTATCCCCATTTTCATCACTTAAATGCACCGAAAAGTGGGTAATGCGTTCACTGTGGCGCTGAAATTCTTCATTAAGTTCTGCACGAACGTAAGTTATTAATCGATCACTGTTTGGAATGTTTTTGTCTGTACGGATTTCAATGTTCATAATATCATCCTCATATCTATCTGTATTAGCTATAAATATTTGTGCAAAACTTATTATCTTGGCACGTTACACTTGCTGTTTAAATCACAGCAATGACCATCTTCAATTTCGTTTGGAACATTGTCCTCCACATTGAATGATGAACACTTTAGAGTCTGCAGATCCGTGTCCTTATACTTCGAATATCGGTCTTAAGTTAAAATTTTGCAAGTGCTATTTTGATATTTTTTTTAAAACCTTAGTAAAAGTACGTCTTTATTGTTTTTTTGACACGATTTAGTTGAATTTAGTCCTATTTTTGTTGTTTTATGCGGACGATTTTATTTAATAAATCCGATATTTAAGTTCAGCTATTATTTACTCATGAACTCAAAGGCCCAAAAAATACATGCAACGAGCATTTTAAACTTATAAGTTTTTTTTAACCGTTAATTCAAATTTGACTTTATTTTTGCTTAAGAATCTGTATCCTTGCAGTGCTTCTTGGGGGAGATACTGTTAATGAAACTTACACAATTAGTTGCGTCATGCGCTTTAGCTACAACTGCTGCATTTACACAAGCTGCGCCAGTATGGCAAGATTTTAGCATTACAGGTTTATATGGTGAAAATTACAAATCACCTTATGTGACTGGTGATGAAAAAATCGAGCAAAATACAGTGACCTTTGAATATGGTGCTGGCTTTAAATATGGTGACTTCTTTGCCTTTGCTGACCGCACAAATAACGATTCAGATGGCAATGAAACTTACTTTGAAGTTTCGCCACGTGTAAGTTTAGGTGCAGTTTCTGGCCAAAAACTTTCTGTTGGTCCAATTAAAGACGTTTTAATTGCAACCACTTGGGAAGGCGGCAACGATTTCAATAACTACCTTTATGGTGTAGGTTTTGATCTTGATATCCCATATTTTCAATATGCACAATTGAACTTCTATAAAGTGGATAATGACAAAAAAGTGTCACAAGATGATTATCAAATGACATTTACGTATGGCGTTCCATTTAAAGTTGGCGCAGAAGATTTTCTTGTCGATGGTTTCCTAGATTGGTCAACTGCCGAAGATGACCATGCAAGTGAATTAAACTGGACCACTCAATACAAATGGAATGTGGGTAAACACATTTCTCCAGATACTCGTTTATACGTAGGTATTGAACATTCTGTTTGGAACAATAAATACGGCAACAAATCTGGCATTAATCAAAATGATGTCAGTGCTTTAGTGAAATACCACTTCTAAGCAACATATGAAGACCTAAAAAGCAAGACGACTGTCTTGCTTTTTTTATGCCTAAAAGCAGACAATCAAATGAATTTCTTCATCTAACTATAACCATGACCTTTTGCATTCGCCCTGCCACATCTAATGATCTTCCGGCCATTATGGCGATTTATAATCATGAAGTTTTACATGGTTTTGCGACATGGAATGATCAGACCTATGCGCTTGAATATTTTCAACAAAAGCTTAATGAGTTTAGGGTGCAGCAGTATCCCTTCTTTGTGATTGCAGAACAAAAGACCCAGCAAATTGCAGGTTATGCCGATTATGCGACCTTTCGAAATTTCACAGGTTACCGCCATACTGTCGAACATTCGGTCTATATTGACCCAAGCTATGCACGAAAAGGCTTAGGTGCAGAGTTATTAAATCATTTAATTAAGTATGCTAAAGCACATGAGGTTCATGTGATGATCGCAGCTATTGATCACGGCAACACAGCCTCGATCGCACTCCATGAAAAATTTGGCTTTAAGCAAACAGGTTATATGCCTGAGGTGGGACAAAAATTTGGTACATGGCGCGATTTGGTGCTGATGCAATTGATTTTATAATCAATTGCTCAACCTATTTTTAAATCAGCCTTTCTAAGCGAATACTATCTTGGATGACACTCAGCACGGTTAAATTCTGCCGTACAGCATCACGGTACATATTCTGAAGTTGTAGATAAATCAGTTTCAGTTCAGCCAATTTAAGCTCATGTTCAGGTGCGATATCCGCAATAGACAACTGATAGCGTTTTTTAATTTCTTCAACACTCAATGCCAACAAGGCTTGATGAATTTCAGCAACCCGAACGACAGTATTGTAATGTACCGCCAAACTCAAACCCGGACGACGATCTGAAATTGGATGTTCAGCCTGAATCGCATAGGCCAAAGGCGTATCTGAATGACTTTGAGGGTTCAGCAACTGATTGAGCACATCCCATGCTTGACCTAAAAAAAGGGAATGCTGCATAAATGGCGAATCTAACACATCCTGCGGAGTTTCCGCTTCCAAAATTAAAATTTCTAAATCATTCGGTTGCACCAAATATAAAATTGCGTCCATATTCTTATCTTCTTGTTATTGCTTAAGTTCAGACTAATACAGTTTGCACAAAAAATATGCAGACAATTTGTATTTTTAACACGTGGATGTTTTTAGATTAGATATAAAAAGCCCGCGATTGCGGGCTTCAATATTAACGATATAGAAAATGGTCGATTAGACGGCTAAATCAGCCAAGTTCCCTTTTTGCTCTAACCAATGTTTACGGTCCGATGAGCGTTTTTTGGCCAGCAATTTATCTAATAGGCTGGCAGTAAAATGCATATCATCCAAATCAAGCTGGACTAAACGACGAGTATCTGGATCCATCGTCGTTTCCCGTAATTGACTGGCATTCATCTCGCCCAATCCTTTGAATCGGGTGATTTGTGGATTTTTGGTTTTGCATTTTTTCAAAATACTTTCCAATTCATCCTCATCCAAAGCGTAATGTACGTCTTTATTATCATCAATTCGGAATAATGGTGGCATCGCTACAAACAAATGCCCTTCTTCGACCAAAGCAGGGAAATGTTTCACAAACAGCGCACAGAGCAAAGTCGCAATATGCAGACCATCCGAGTCCGCATCGGCCAAAATACACACCTTGCCATAACGTAATTCAGACAGGTCATCACTGCCCGGATCGACACCAATCGCAATAGCAATATCATGCACTTCTTGCGATGCCAGCACTTCATCCGAAGAGACTTCCCACGTATTTAAAATCTTACCGCGAATCGGCATGATCGCTTGGAAGTTCTTATCTCGCGCTTGTTTCGCTGAACCGCCCGCAGAGTCCCCTTCCACAATAAACAGTTCAGATTCTTCTAGGGTATGTCCCACACAGTCGGCCAATTTACCCGGCAAAGCAGGACCCGATACAATCCTTTTTCGTTCTACTTTTTTCGCTGCTTTTAAACGACGACCAGCTTTGGCAATCACCATTTCAGCCAATTGCATTGCGATATCTGAGTTTTGGTTCAACCACAAGGCAAAGGCATCTTTGGCAATATTCAGCATGATCCCCGAAGCTTCACGACTCGATAAACGCTCTTTGGTTTGCCCTGAAAACTGTGGTTCTTGGAATTTTAACGACAGAATAAAGTTCACACCGTCCCAAACATCTTCAGCAGAGAGTTTCATGTTGCGTGGTAATAAATTACGCAATTCACAGAACTCACGAATTGCATCGGTCACCCCTGAACGTAAACCGTTGACATGGGTACCGCCTTGCGCGGTGGGTATTAAGTTGACATAACTTTCTTGAATCTGCTCGCCGCCTTCAACATTCCAGCAAATCGCAAACTCAGCACTGGCACGTTCGGCTTCACCAGTCGCCACAAATGCAGGTGCAGGCACGATGTCGCGTTCTTGCAGCTCATCCATCAAATAGTCCACTAGACCATTTTCAAACTGCCATTCGATCTTTTCATTGTTGATCTGATCGACATAAATGATCTGCAAGCCTGCTGCTAAAACCGCTTTGGCTTTTAAATTGTGCTTTAACGCTTTCAGGGCAAATTTAGGTGAGTCAAAATATTTGCCTTCAGGCCAAAAATGCACAGTGGTACCAGTTGCACGTTTAGCACATTTACCTTCCAAGACTTCAAGCGGTGCAACAGGTTCACCATGCTCAAAGGCCATTTTATACAGATTGCCTTGACGCTGAACTTCTACTTCAATCCTGTTCGACAGCGCGTTGACCACCGAAATCCCGACACCATGCAAACCACCCGAGAACTGATAGTTGTCGGTGCTGAACTTACCGCCAGCATGTAATTTGGTCAGAATAATTTCAATCCCGCTTTGACCATATTCAGGATGAATATCTACAGGCATCCCGCGACCATTATCTTCGACCGATAATGAACCGTCTTTATATACCGTGACGGTAATTTTGTTAGCATGACCTGCAAGTGCTTCATCGACGGCGTTATCTATCACTTCCTGTGCCAAATGGTTCGGTCGTGTTGTGTCTGTGTACATCCCCGGACGGCGACGTACCGGATCCAGGCCAGATAAAACTTCAAGTGATTGAGCCGTATATTGCGTCACGTTGCAAAATTCCCTGCTTTTGAGTTAAAACATTTTCTTCGAGCGCTACAGTATATGCTTTTTTATTAAAATGCATATCTCTAGGCATCAGTCGCCATTTTCTTCATCAATTTAAACGTCAAATAATGTCGCAATGCTCCATTTCACTATTTTTTGTTGGAGTTCTTGATATTCTGTGATGATAGGTTTTTGACGGCGTCAGTTAAAAACTGCAAGACCATCGGAATTTTTTCTGCAAAATCATCCATGCCATGGTTGCCGCCAACGTCAGTCATCACCAAGGCCATCCCTGCTTGTGCTGCACTATAAAACTGTTGTGCCTCGCGATAATCCAGCGTTTCATCTCCTTGCTGTAACAACACCAGCAAAAGTTCAGGTTGTGCAATCTGTGTCACGGCAAGGGTCTGCATATCATTCAATTGTGCATCATCAAGGCTCCATGTCGCATTCACGCGATAAGGCAACGTCACTTCTGCAAATAACGCACGAAACAATTGCCATGGTCGAATCGCAGGATTAATCAAAACCGTTGGAATTTGATAATGCGCCATCAATTGAGTGGCATAGAACCCGCCTAAACTACTGCCTACCAGTACCACGTGATCAAGAGACTCGATTAAAGCCGAGAGCTCAGTGATGACTTGTTTCGGAGGTGCATTCAAGTCAGGTAAATGTACAGTAATTTCTGGGAATTGAGCGAGGTACTTTTTTAACAGTTGACCTTTGATTGAATTTTTACTGCTTTGAAAGCCATGTAAATACACGAGATTCATGCTTTAATTCCTAAAGAAGCATTTTATTTCAGCGAACAATTGATTTATAAATACAGAATAAATCACATGTTAGGCGTTTTTATTTTTCATAAAATTGTCTGACAAAAAACTTTCATCCCTCTGCCTGTTCTCTGTATTGTAAAGATGGCTCATGAAAATTTTATAAAATAAACAATGAAACACCACCCGATTCCAGCGAAAAATAAAATCAGGTATTGGGTCTGAATGTAAGGATTGGAAAACGATGCCAAGTTTAACACCGTTGCATGAAACTTATTGCAAATGGGACCGTACACCACCAAGCCAAGCAGATGTTTTGGAGGGACTGGCGCAGTTGGTAACGATGCCTTTTAGCGATGTGGCGCATGACTTAATCAAAAACATTCAGCGTGAAATCCTCATCAGTCTTTTTGGCATGAGTGAACAAGGCTCCAAAGCCTTTCATAAACATCCCACTATTGCCCGACTTTATGAATTTTCTTACAACACCTTTTTTAATTATGGGAACTACCTGCTCGCACCCACCTTGCGTAGCATTATTGAAAAATTCCCGCGCTTACATGAAAAATCCTTAACCCCATCGCTACATTTTTTAGTCGGTGCACTCAATGGGGTACTGGGCGATTATTTACTGAAATATCATAATCCGATGGCTCTACCAATGGTGGTCTATGATCATTATGGCTCGGTACAACAAGGTGAATTGACTGGCCGCATTACCCTGTTGGTACATGGTCTGTGTATGAATCACCTTTCGTGGTCAACCTCAAAATATGGCGGTATTGGCGAGAAACTGCTGTCACAGCGCGACCACAACACCATGCTCTACCTCAACTACAACACTGGTCGGCGTATTTCCGCCAATGGCCGTAGCCTTGCCAATACATTGGAAGATCTGGTGCGTCGTAATCCGGACATTACCAGTATCGACTTGATTGGCCACAGTATGGGCGGTTTAGTGTCTCGAAGTGCCATTTTCTACGGCAAACAAAATATGCAGCAGTGGGTTCACCAAGTGGAAAATTTGGTCTGCTTGGGCTCACCACATCATGGCGCAGTACTGGAACGTTTTGGCTTTAACTTACAGGATCAACTCGGTCGTTTCCCATTGGTTAAAATCGTGGGTCACATCGTCAATATTCGCAGTAACGGTATTTTAGATTTACGTTATGGCAGTGTCCGCGATGATGATTGGGAACACAATGATGTGCGGATTGGATTGATGGATGACAATCGCAAACCGGCACCGATTCCTTCGCATATCAATACCTATTTGGTGGCGGGAACCATTGAATATGAACATCGCCGCAATAAAACTCGTCATGTAATTGGGGATTATTTGGTGAGTGTAAAAAGTGCCTTGGGTGAGCACCCGAATGCGCGCTATCAATTGAAAGTGCCTGATTCACACAAAGCCATTTTTTATGGTCTCAACCATTTTGAAATTCAGCATCATCCGCAAGTGGCTGAACAAATTGTGCATTGGTTTTATCCAAATAATGAAGACAAAGCCTATGAACATATTTATGAATTCATGCTGGATTTAGACAGTATGGAAGGCATTGCATTGACTTAAGCCGCTGATCTGGTCAATAAAGAAGCCCTCAATTTGAGGGCTTCTTTATTGATATTGTTAATATTTAAATCAATATTTATCACGTAAGCGTTTGATCGGTGCTGTTTGATATTTTCTGAATAATTGCCATAAACTCACCAAACTCAGAACCCCAAAAAAGATCAACGACCAAACTGGTAAAGATTGTCCTAAGAAGCTCCAATCCACGGCGGCACATTCCCCTGAACCAGTCAGCACTTGTTCAAACACGGCCTTCATCGGCAAAGTTTCCAGCCAATAATCCAAACCTGGGCCACAGCTTGGAACTTGGTCAGGCGGCAAATTTTGCAGCCAAACATGACGTGCAGCCACTCCTGCCGACCATAAAATCGATAGACTACCCAATAAGGCATAAATACGCTTACCAACATTGGTGGTCGGGTTATGCACAAAGGCAATTAATGAAATGATGCCTAGCCCGATTAATCCGACACGTTGGAATACGCACAATGGACACGGGTTTAAACCTTGCACATGCTCTAAAAATAGCGCAAATGCCATCCCAATCACGCTGGCTAAAAACAACAAACCACTCACGAAGCGGAAACTCCATTTCATGGTAAATCCTCTTATTTTTTATCTAAAGTTTTTCAAATATTCTTCAAAACTCATGCTGCTATCTTGTTCAAGCTGAGCTTGTTTTTCTAAAGACAAAGCGGCAGTTTCGGCAAAATAAGCGGCGGTTTCTGGGCTCAATTGATGTTGTTCATACACCTCAGCATGTTGCTGCGCAATAAAACTGCCAAAACTCCACGTTCCACCTTGTTCAAGCGTATCCTCAATCATTTTTGCCGACAGAGTTTCATCAACTTCATCAATGCGTAATTGCATCACACGCATGGCTTGGCTGTAAATATCTGTATTGTAAGAATGGTCGAGTAATTCGGCCAAAGGCTGCATCACTGTCACATAGCTGTGACACCAATCCTCAATAGGAACCGCCTGACCGTGCTGCATAATCGTAGCATTAGGCGCACGACCACGATTCACCACTTCGGCCTGATTTTGTTCAATTTCGTTTTGCTCATCATCCAGCAATGCAGGACTGTCTTTTAACAAACAATACAGCGCGATCACTTCGAGTAATGCCGCAGTATTTTCATCAATGCCGATCGGGCTATACGGGTTGACGTCGACGGCACGGAGCTCGACATAGCCAACTCCACGATTTTGTAAGGCTTCAGACGGCGTTTCACCCTCCTGTGGTACTTGTTTAGGGCGAACCAAGCTGTAATATTCATTTTCAATTTGTAGCACATGATCGTTGATTTGAATCGGCTCACCCTGCCCATCATTCAGTCCCAAATAACTAAAGGGCACATACGGCGTATGTACGGCTTTTTGCAGCCCTTCCAAATAGCCCTGAATGTCGTTGTAGTGAATGCCCAACTGTTTTTGCGCTGAGTTTTGATAACCAAAATTGCCCATCCGCAGTGCTGTGGCATAGGGCATGAACAATGTACCTTTCAGTAAAGGCAACAATTGATGCTCACGGCCAGTCATAAAGCATTTACATACCGAAGGACTGGCACCAACCAAGAACATCACCAAAGGTGTTAAACGAATGAAGTTACGGATCAGTCCAAAATAACGATGACTGCGATAATCCTGTAAATTCAGTGCTTTTAAACCATCATCAGTTTCATGCGCCTGTAAGGCTTCAAAGAAATGATCCGGGAAAGACAGGTTATAATGTACCCCTGAAATGGTCTGCATACGACGACCATAACGCACCCCTAAACCACGACGGTATAATGTTTTAAAACGTCCAATGTTTGAGCTGCCATATTGCGCCAAACGAATGCTGTCCTCATCCTCATCCAACATACACGGCATCGATAACGGCCAAAGCCTTTCGTCATGCTCAAGCGCTGCATGTGCGACCGCATGGATATCTTTTAAATAATTTAAGGCCTCAGGAATACTGTCTTTTGGCGGGGTAATAAATTCCATTAAGGCTTCAGAATAATCTGTCGTGATATGCGGATGGGTTAAAGCTGAACCCAAAGCCGCAGGATGATTGGCTTGCGATAAGAAACCATTGCTTTGCATGCGCAAACTTTCACGCTCTATACCGCGTAACATCCCTTGAATCAGCGAAGAACCCACCCACGTCGGTAAAATGTCTTGAGAGGTCGATTCAGGTTGACTCATTGCTATCTCGCTTAATGGAAGAAACTACTAAAATAAAATCATCAGTTTATATCAGTATAACGTGATTTGTAGGCCGCATTTGTCCCACTGTGATTGTTTTGAGGCAAATTCAGATTTTATTTCGGCAATTTTTTATCACAAACTTACTGTTTATGACATTTGAAATTTGTGATTTTATAAACAAATGAACGTTTATCATGTGTAAAACTTATGAATTATCAAGATATTCTCGACTTTTGGTTCCATCCTGACCAGCAACCTAACTGGTTCGCTAAAAGCAATGATTTTGATGTTTTAATCGAAAAAAAGTTTAAACAACTACATCAGCAAGCCTGCCTGTCTGAACTTTGGCAATGGCGCAGTGGCGCTGAAGGTCGTTTGGCTGAAATCATTGTCTTGGATCAGTTCTCGCGCAATTTATTTCGCGACTCTCCCGCTGCTTTCGCCCAAGATGCCTTGGCGCTGGCCTTAGCGCAGGAAACGGTAGCGCAAGGTTTGGACCTGAAGCTCGCGCCTGAACAACGTTCATTTTTATATATGCCCTATATGCACAGCGAATCGGCTAAAATTCATCAAATCGGGTTAGAATTATTTAAGCAGCTGGGTAATCCGATTAATTTAGAATTTGAACAAAAGCACAAAGTCATTATCGATCGTTTTGGACGCTATCCGCATCGCAATGCGGTCTTGGGTAGAACATCCACAGCAGAAGAATTGGAATTTTTAACCCAACCCAATTCAAGTTTTTAACTCGCAGCTTTTGGCTTGAATTATCTCCCCTCGCCATGAACCGCACCTCAGGAGCATAAGCATGAAAAAAATGATCTTTGCTGTTGCGATCGCCGCAGCGCTGGGTTTTACAGGCTGTGCAACCACTCCGTCAAAACCCTTAACCTTTGAGCAACTGGGCCGTTATTCTGCAACGCCTCTAAATGTACAAAGCTATCGCATTAGTTTCCAAGCCCGCTCAAATATGAGTTATGGCACGGCGGAGGAAATTACCTTGGTTAAAGCAGCGCAAACCACGCTGCAAAATGGGTATCAATATTTTAAAGTGCTGGATGATCCAAGTAATCGTGCACAAAAACCACCACGCCAAGCGGTGATTTATCCAGATCCAATGCCCTATCCGTATGGTTATTACCGTCGCCATCCCGGTTTCTGGCCCGGCCCATTCTATTATGATGCGCCACAAGTGGTGACCCTCGATCCAACCCAAGTGTCTTATAGCATCACGTGCTACAAAGACCGGGCTAAAGCACCGCAAGATGCCTTTGATGCGCATTTAATTTTGCAATCCTTAGGTGCCAAGTATGGCCTCGATACGCAAGGTAATCCGTTGCCAGTCGAGCCAGCACCTGCAAAATCCTAAGCTGGAGTACCCCAAATCAATGACCGATCCAAATCAGCATACGGTTTCGCCAAACCTGCAACGCAGTAAGCGCTACGCCACCATCGCTTTGGTGGTGGCGGTGCTGGCATGGATTGCATTGATGATTGTGGCCAAATTGCTACCCGACTATGTCTGGTTGATTCATATTTTAATGCTCTCGGCAGAAGCCGGTGTGGTCGGTGGTCTGGCTGATTGGTATGCCATTACCGTGCTGTTTCGTAACCCCTTTGGTCAATTCCCAATTCCAAAGTTTTTACGTGACCACACCGAAATTATTCCACGCAATAAAGCCCGTATTGCCGAATCGATGGGGCGTTTTGTACAGGAAAATTTCCTCTCACCACAAGTGGTGGAAAAAAGTTTGGCCGAAACCGATCTTTCACTCGCTGTGGGGAAATGGCTGGCCAATCCGCACAATAATGCCCAAGTGACCCAAGTCATTCAGCAAACCGTACCGAAAATTTTTGAATTTGTCGGTCAGGAACAAATCGGGCGTTTCATTCAAAGCAACAGTGTGCAATGGGTTAAGAATACTCAAGTCAATCACTTGGCCAGTGAAATGCTACGTGCTGTTTTAGAAAATGATTTCCATCAAGATGTGCTGCAACGTGGGCTTGATCTGGCGCACGATTGGATGCTGCAACATCCAGAACAAACTCGAGATCTATCTCGTCAACTATTTAAAGAACTCGGAGTGTGGAAGCTGGCCAAAGGTGCCAGTTGGATTGGTATTGATGTACAGCAACGCACCATCGACTCCTTGGTCAATCGGGTCGAATCAATGCTTGCAGACCATGAACATCCGTGGCGACGCAAAATTGAAGACATGGCACAACAATTGATGGAGCAACTGGCAGATAATCACAGTGTGGCCAGTCAACGTCTGAATAGCACCAAAGATGCCATGCTCGACAGCCCACAAATGTTGAATTTTATTAGCGGTGCGGTGGTGATTCTATGTGATGCGATCCGATCTGATCTAGAAAAACCCAACTCAGGTATTGCGCAAAACTTACGTGTAGCCATTCAGCAAATCGGCGAAAATATCGTGTCTAACATTGCAGTACGCCAATTACTAAATGAAAAAATGAGTGAAATTGCGATTAACTTATCGGATCAATATAGCGAAAAAGTCATCCGTTTTATTAGTGAACGCATCCACGAATGGGACTCGCGCGAAATGATTAATAAAATTGAAAATGAAGTCGGTGGCGACCTGCATATGATCCGGGTTAATGGCGTGGTGGTCGGTGGCTTTATTGGGCTTGCGCTGGGAATTATTCGGGCTTGTGTGGAATGGCTATTATAAAAATATGGATTTTGTAGCAGGTTTTGAGTGCACTGAAATGACCCCATTTGAGCTTTTTTAGCAGAGCCGCTAGAATCCTTCCTTCCTCTCATTTAATAGAACAATAAAATCCTATGTCATTGCGTCCAATTTATGCTCTCTCTATGCTCCTCGCTGTTTCAAGCCTTGTGGGTTGTCAAACGCTCTCCAAAACCAGCAGTAGCGTTAATGACAAAGTCATGGGAGTGTTTGGAAAAGAAAAAGCCCCAGAAGTCAATAAAAAAGGCACGGTGGATATCAGTCACAGTACCCAACAACAGCTTGAAACCTTATTGACCAATATGCCGAAAAATCAATGGGTATATATTGAAAATGACCAACAAGGCACATCGACCCTGAAAAATAAATCTAATGATAACTTCAGCTTAAGTCTCAAATTGAACTGCAAGATTGCCACTCAGCGCCCAACCTTTAGCTTAAGTAATGCCGATGGACAAGAGGTTCTCAAAGCACATGACCGCAGTACAGGGCAAATTCAAATTCTGCTCGACAATAAAAATTATGGAAATCCATTTGATGCTGTCAACGCGTCGAAATTTCAGAGTTTCAAAACTGCAATTGCTCAAGCCAAAGTGATTAAAATTTTTAATGCCTCAACACTGTATACTTTCCAAAACAATAAAGCGGAACTGCTGAGCAAACCAGTCAGCTGTCGCGATCAGTTATAAGCTCAATCTTGGTCTTAAATCTGCAAGCGCTGCATATTTAACTCAAATCATATTTGGCTTAAAACCCGATGAAGCCCTTGCGGAGATTATTTTTGTGGGGGTTGTAGTCCCTGCATATCGACCAACAGTCCGGTAAATTTTCGCACCAAAGGCAGTAACGTCAATACAATCGGAAAGGCAATGGCCCACGAAAGCATCCAGTTATGAAACCATACGGTGAGAAAACCCTCAAACCAGCCTAAATTGCGCAGCATATTGATACACGAAATGATGCCACTCATTAAACAGGATAAGATAAATGGGATCATAATCATCGCCCAACGTGCAGGAAGTTTCGGGATATTTCCAAAAATTTTAGGCCTTTGCTGCGACATTCCAAATACTCAAATTGATTACGATAAAATCTAAATTCACTTATATTGTTTTTATTTGATCTAAGCAATGCTTCACTTTTATCGAATATTTTTTATTCACAACAAATGGGTTCACCTAAAGGGCCTGAAATTTGCTATATTTAGCGTTTTTCTGCGACATTTATTTTTCGACTGATTATGAATACGGCAATACAAGCAGCGCTCGATCATGCAGTGCAATCCCTTCAAGCTGAAGGTGTACTCCCATCTGACTGGAACAACTCAAGTAGTTTGACCCGAACCAAAGACCGAAGCCACGGTGACTTTGCGTCGAATATTGCCATGATTGCCTCTAAAGCTGCCGGTATGAAGCCGCGTGATTTAGCCGAAAAAATTCTGGCACATCTTCCTGAAGTCGCAGATATCAGCAAAGCAGAAATTGCAGGTCCTGGCTTTATTAACTTCTTCTTAAATGCCGACCAACGTTTTGCTGTGTTAGACCAAATTCAAGCGCAGAAAGATCAATTCGGTCGCACTCAAGCCAATGCTGAAAAACGCGTACAAGTAGAATTCGTTTCTGCCAACCCAACGTCTAGCCTACACGTGGGCCATGGTCGTGGTGCAGCTTATGGCATGACGGTTGCTAACCTATTGGAAGCAACGGGTGCGAAAGTTGAACGTGAATACTATGTCAACGATGCTGGCCGTCAAATGGATATTTTGGCGACTTCGACCTACTTGCGCTATTTGGAATTGACTGGCCAAGAATTAGTCTTCCCGAAAAATGCTTACCAAGGCAACTATGTTAAAGAAATCGCACAAAGTATTATCGACAAAAATGGTGATGCATATGTCCGCCCAATAGCAGACATCTACAAAGATGTACCTGAAGATGTGCAATATGCGGCTGAACTCGATAGTGATGGCAACAAAGTCGTGCTTTCAGGCGATAAAGAAAAACACATCGATGGTTTAATTCATAATTCACAAAATCATCTGGCTGCGGGTTACCGTGTGTTCCATCAAGCGGCACTCAAAGCCATTCTTGATGACATTAAAGATGACCTTGGCGAATTTGGTGTAACGTTCCACCAATGGTTCAGTGAAGCAAGCTTAACTGAAAAAATTGATGAAGCATTACAAATGCTCGATCAACGCGGCTTCCTGTATGAACAAGATGGTAATATCTGGTTCAAGTCAACTGAATTTGGTGACGAAAAAGACCGTGTGGTGAAACGCCGTAATGGTCAAACCACCTACTTCGCCTCAGACATTGCCTATCACCTCAACAAACTGCAACGTGGCTACACCGATATCGTGGATATTTGGGGTTCTGACCATCATGGTTATATCGCACGTGTAAAAGCTGCGATTGATGCACTTGGCTATGACTCGAAAAAATTAACCGTGCTGTTGGTTCAATTCGTCAGCTTATGGCGTGGTGGCGAGATGGTACAAATGTCCTCGCGTTCAGGTCAGTTCGTGACTTTACGCGACCTACGTAAAGAAGTCGGCAACGATGCTGCGCGTTTCTACTACGTGATGCGTAAATCAGAACAACACATTGACTTCGACTTAGATCTTGCCGTGTCACAAAGTAAAGACAATGCGGTGTATTACATTCAATATGCGCATGCTCGTATCTGCCGTATGCTCGAAAAAGCAGCGGCAACCAATGTTCAATTTTCTGCTGAAACTGCACGTCAATTTGCAGCGAAGCTTGAACTTGAAGCTGAAACTGAGGTCTTGGCGAAGCTTGCGGCTTATCCTGAAATTGTCATTCGTGCTGCAAACAATTACGAGCCACATCAAGTTGGGAACTACTTGAAAGAATTGGCGGCGTTATTCCACGGCTGGTACAACGAAAATAAAGTCTTAGGTGATGATGCTGAACTGACTCAAGCGCGTTTATTACTTTCTGTAAATGTACAGCAAGTTTTACGCAATGGCCTTGAACTGCTTGGTGTGAGTGCGCCGGAAAGCATGTAAAACATGTTTTTGCCCGTAACCTAGACAAACCATACAGGCTCAAAATGAGCCTGTATTTCTTTTATATTCAGCGATATAAATGATTTTTTTATAATCTGCTAAAATTATGAAAATTAAACAAAATACGCATGACAGTCATGTAATATATAAGAATTAAGATTACATTTTTGGGCTTGCCCTTGTGTAGTTCGTTACAATTAAAATTAAAGAGGTTTCCTCGTGTTTGGAAAAACGCAACGCGGTGTATCTGAACGGTCTAATCAACCTAAAAAGCCATTGATTCCGACATGGTTGGGTACACTTGTCATCATTTTAATCGTGTTGAGTTTCTTGGTTGCCCTCATGCTCTGGAAGCCTTGGGAACCAGTAAAACCGAAAGGTCAAATTACCTCTGAACACTATCAAGAAGAAACCAATCAAGACTACCGTTTTTATGACTTGCTCCCACAGCAACAAGTCACTCCGATTCCTGAACAAGCGGTTCCGGAAACCACGACCAAAGAAACCGTGGTGATTGTCGATGCACCGAAGCCAGAGCCGGTTGAAAGTACAGAGCCGGGCATTGAAGTTACCGAAACAACACCTGCACCAGCCAGTTATATTCTGCAAGTCCGCAGTTATGATGACCCTGATCAAGCTGATGCGCGTCGTGCTGAAATTATTTTGAATGGCTTGTCTGCCGATGTGATTCAAAGCACTGAAAATGGAAAAGTATGGTATCGCGTGGTGTCTGGCCCTTATGATTCACAAGAAGCTGCGTTGATCGCACAGCAAACTTTGCGTCATAGCAGTATCGATTCGATTGTGGTGAAACGTTAAGTTCTCTACATAAAAAAAGCGCCTGACTGGCATTAGCCAGTCAGGCGCTTTTTTTATTCTATCAATATTATTTTAGCTGATGAACAGCACTACCGCGCAAGAGCGAGCTAAAACCCTCCACCTAAGCTCCTTCCAGAGGGAAAAAGAATATTGATCTTAAATTGTATGACCCAAAGCCTCACCCATCACCACGGCTGAATTAGCTTTAAATGCGGCATCCCATTGCATTTTGTTTTTTTCAAACAATACGACTGCTGTTGAACCCAAGTAGAAACGCCCCAGTTCCGCACCTTTTTCCAAGTGTAAATCGTGTTGATTCAACTCTAAGCGCCCTGTCGGTTTCACTTTACCGGTAGCCACGGTTTCAATGCCGGCAACAATCATCGCACCGACTAAAACCACAGCCATACGGCCGATTTCAGTATCAAACAGACAAACCATGCGCTCATTACGTGCAAAAAGGCCCGGAATGTTTTCTGCCGTAGTTTGGTTCACAGAGAACAATTCACCCGGCACATACAAAGTTTCAGTCAGCGTACCTGCAAATGGCATGTGTACACGGTGATAATCTTTAGGTGATAGATACACAGTAGCGAACTGACCATTTTTAAAAGGTTCGGCCAATTGCGGATCGGCAATCAGGTTTTCAACTGTAAATTTCTGGCCTTTGGCCTGAAAGACATCACCATTTTCAATTTTACCAATTTGTGAAATTGCACCATCGGCAGGTGAAACAACACTGGTCGCATCAGTATCAATTTGGCGCACGCCATCTTTTAAGGAACGGGTAAAAAATTCGTTAAAGGATTTAAATTTCAAGGCATTACTTTGTTCTGCAATCGACATGTCGATGCCGTACTGCGCTTTAAATGCAGAAATTACCGCATTTTTAACCACAGGATGTTCGCTGGCAGCCAATTTGCCGACAATACGTGAAATTTTGTGCTGCGGTACAACACGCTGCGCTTGAATGAAAATTTGTTTTTTTAACTGAGATGTAAGACTCAAGACGGCAACTCTCCGGTGATCACAGGACTATCGAGTCGGTTGCCCCACTCGCTCCACGCACCATCATAAGCTTGAATATTCCAACCGAGTAAACGTCCCAATATATAAGCCAAGCCTGAACGATGATGAGACTGACAGTACACCACGACAGGTTCGTTTAAATTGAATCCCAATTGTTCTAAGCGTTGTTGTGTGCGTTCTAAAGGATGTAATTTTAAATGATTTTGTCGGTTTAGGGCAGTACTCCATTCGAAATGTCGCGCCCCTGGAATGTGACCGCCGCGTCGCGCTGCCAAACGCAGTCCAGTATATTCATCTTCGGTACGACAATCCCATAACTGCAATGCCCCCTGCTGTATTGCCTGCAACACATCGTCATAATTAGTTTGATACTGCTGCGCCGCATGTAAATTTACACTGACTAAAGGTGAAACTGGCTCAAATTGTTCAACTTCGGAAGAGGTTGGCAAGCCTGCCCCCAACCATGCATGAATACCACCATTCAATAAACTGGTATGTTCAAAGCCAAGACAATGTAAATTCCAGATTAAACGCCCAGCCCATGCGCCACCTTCATCATCATAAGCCACAACATGATGCTCAGGACCAATATTTAAATAGGCAATCAGCTGCTCTAAACCGGCTTGATCGGGCAAGAGTCCCATGGCCTGTTCATCCTGACGAACCAAGAGCTTTGGCTGTAGATGTAACGCGTGCGGAATATGTAATTGGTCATACACAGAACGACGACTGAGGTCGACAATCCGCAGTTTGTCATTGCCTAAATGTGGAACTAAATCTTCTGCTTCAATCAGCAGACCAAAATTCAATGTAGATGCCGTCATCGTTGTTCGTGTGGTAATTTGCCAGATTAACCTGATCTTAGCATAAGTCATTTTCTCTATTATGCTGAATTCCTGCATTTCCTTAGCAGAATTTTAGATATAAAAAAACCGAAGATTACTCCGGCTTTTTCGAATTTTAGCTTATTCGACAACTTCTGGAATATCGAAGACCTGACGCAAGTAGGCCAAGAAGGTATCGTTATCTGTCATGGTTTTCCCGGGACTATCAGAAATTTTCGCCACCGATTGACCATTACATTCTACCAGTTTCAACACAATGTTCAGCGCAGTTTGCCCCATATCATTGGTCAAGTTTGTGCCAATCCCAAAGCTGACTTGGAAACGATCTTTAAAGTAGTTATGCAAGTCCCAAGCTTTTTCGATATTCAAACCATCACTAAAGGTCAGCATTTTGGTTTTACTGTCAATTTTTAGTTTCTTATAATGCGCATAGGCTTTATCGCCCCATTCATAGGGGTCACCACTGTCATGACGTAGGCCATCAAACAGTTTGGCAAAGTACAGGTCAAAGTCACGTAGGAATGCATCCATCCCAACCACATCGGTTAGCGCGATGCCCAAGTCACCACGATATTCTTGCACCCAAGTTTCCAGTGCCGCTTTTTGGAAATCGCGCAAACGTACATCTAAAGCTTGAAAGGCTTGAAGGAATTCGTGCGCCATAGTTCCAATAGGAATGATGCCCAAATCTTTGGCGATTAAGACATTACTGGTTCCACGGAAAATATTCGGTACTGCTTGATAAAATTCCGTAATCACATGCTTTTGCCATTCATAGCCATAACGACGACGAGTACCGAAGTCGGAAACTAAAAATGGTGGATCATTCGGATCTTGTTCCGCTTGATATTGTTTCAACAAGGCAATTTTGTGTTGTAGACGGCGTTCCCCTTCGACCAAAACCTCTGGGCTACGAATACGCTGGAAATACAGTTCATTGACAATCGCCAAGACAAAGATTTCAAACATCATCGCTTGAACCATTGGACCTTCAACCCAAATGTCCAAACGGCCTTCTTCATCAATACCGGCTTTAATAAAACGGCGCTTCAGTTGGAATAATTCAAGATAATCAACAAAGTCACTTTTGATAAAACGCAAGCTGCGTAAGTATTGCAGTTCATCTTCGGTAAAGCGCAATTGGCAGAGCAGATCGAGTTGCGTGTTCAAATCATCCAGAATCTCAACCAGTGGATAAACTGTGTCATCCAAGTTACGACAACGAAAATGGTAAACACTGTGCGTTTGCGGAAATTTGTGCAACACCACTTGTAACATGGTGAATTTATACAGATCTGTGTCTAATAAGGACTGGATGATTGGCGACATAAAGACTTTCAGTTTTTATCAACTTCTTGCATTAAAGCATACTTTATTGAAAAAAAGCCGATTGATTTAATTTGCTACCCGATAAACCCATACAATTCATCGGTTTTTACCACAGTTTAAGCACAGCTAATCAGCGGTTTTATAGAGTTATTTTTTCAGTAACTGCTGGTATTTTTCCAGCTGGCCAAATTCACGGGCAAATTGCTCTGCGGTCTTCTGCCCCGTTTGTTGTGCATGGGCATCACAGTCCACTTGACGTAGTTGTTTGGCAATCGTCCATTCCATTTTAAACATCGCGCCCATCAATGCGGTATTGCCTTTATTATCGCGTGCACAGCGGTCTGCACCATGTGCCAACAAGGTGGTAACAATTGACTGTTGACCATAATAGGTTGCCATCATCAAGGGGGTAAAACCTGAGGCATTGCGCACGTCAACCGGAAAACCATGTGTTAAAAATTCGTTAATCACCTCATCATTTCCCGTTTTAGCCGCAGCAAAGAACAACTCAATTAATTCCTGTTGTGCGCTCATCCGATCATTTTGAGTGATTTTTGCAGAGGAAAGATTTTGAGCTTCAGCAGCTATCACCAATGTGGAACTGAAAGCCAAAATACTGGTAAAACATAGAAATTTTATTACGTTCATCATAAGTTCCTACAAGAATCAAAGTGAACTACGGTGAAATAAGCTCACGAAATAGAGATAGATACATAGCCAATTAGAGTGCCTGTAAAACTCTCCTAGGGTTGCAGGAAAGGATTTGAGTTTTACAGGGCTTCTCGGTGGCGACTCCTATCCCCTAGTCACCGATTTGACTGACTAATCGAAATTAGTCTTTCAACTTTGCCGCCTTGGCTTTCACTGTCGCGATATCACCTTTCACCGCTTTAGTCATCCGCATACCGTAATCTGCGTCTGCTTTATAGAAATAAGACAACATGATGTGTTTGGTTTCTGCATCTTTGACATTGCCCAAATCGGCAGCCAAGTTCATGATCAAGTCATCTTTTTCTTTGGCGGTATATGAACGATAGAGCTCACCGGCTTGCTTAAAGTTTTGCTCTTTAGTCCCAATTTGCTGAACTGTACCATTTAATGGCGTTTGCACTGCACGCGCGTTTTCAGTTGCAGGTTTTGGTACTTTACGGCTTGGTTCGTAGTTCACATCCGAATCACGCATCCCCATATTCATATAACCGTCTTGGTTATTGTTGTTCACATCAACTTTTGCACGGTTGACTGGAATTTGCTGATGATTCGCCCCTAAACGGTACATTTGCGTATCTGAGTAAGAGAAGATACGGCCTTGCAACAAACGATCTTCTGAAGGTTCAATGCCCGGTACTAAGTTGCCTGGTGCAAAAGCTGATTGTTCAGTTTCTTGGAAGAAGTTTTTCGGCATACGATTCAAGGTCATCGTACCGGCTTTAGTTTCTGGAACGAGGTCTGTTGGCCAGATTTTGGTTGGATCGAGCGGATCAAAATCAAACTTGGCAAAGTCTTGTGGATCTAACACTTGAACATACAGATCCCATTTCGGGAAATTGCCCTTGTTGATATTTGCATAAAGATCATTGGTTAAATGATTGAAGTCTTTGCCTTGCTGTTCAGCTGCTTCTTTTACGTTCAGACCTTTCACACCTTGTTGAGAGCGGAAATTGAATTTAACGTATTTGTATTCGCCTTTATCGTTATAGAGCTTATAAGCATGCACACCAAAACCATCTTGTTCGCGATAGCTGGTCGGAACCCCTTGTTTACCGTACACATAGGTCAACATGTTGGTTGCCCAAGGTTGGCTCGACAGGAAGTCAAATACACGGTTTGCATCTTGAACGTTGTTGATTGGGCTTGGCTTCATGGCATGAATGAAGTCAGGGAATTTGATCGCATCACGAATGAAGAATACTGGCGTTTGGTTACCGACCAAGTCCCAATTGCCGTCTTGGGTGTAAAATTTCACAGCAAAACCGTGCGGGTCACGTAAGGTTTCTGGTGAGCCTTTAGGGTGAATCACCGTCGACATACGAACAAATACCGGTGTTTTGGTACCAGCTTTGAACAATGATGCAATGGTTAAGTCCGACAAATCTTTCGTTGCCACAAATTCACCATAGGCACCAGTACCACGAGCATGTACTACACGTTCAGGAATACGTTCACGACCAAAACGCTGTAACTTTTGAACCAACTGTACATCTTGCAGTAAAACAGAGCCCTGTGGACCTGCAGTCATGGAGTTTTGGTTATCACCTACTGCTGCACCGTTGTCTTTAGTTAATGCCGCAGCTTGAGTCGCAGCTGTAGCCGTTGCCAACATAGCAACAAGCAAAGAACGCTTAAACATGATCTATCCTCTTAATTAAATACCTTTCCTGCATGGTTAAAGATACCGATCAAATCAAAATAGATAAAACAGATAATTTTCATTACTTAAATCGAAATATCAGATCATTAAAAAATATAGGTTTTATTTTCAAATATTTATGATTAAAAGATCAGCAATCCCTTTCTTGCGACGACGCCTGCATTTGCTACAATCGCTCCGTCTTTTTATATCTGTTCGGAAATTATATGCGGGCCTTGCTACAACGTGTTTTAGAAGCCAAAGTTGTTGTCGATGGACAAACCACAGGGGAAATTGACCATGGCATTTTGGTCTTTCTAGGACTTGGTAAAGAGGACAATTTGGAAAAGGGCAAAAAACTGATCGATAAAGTTTTGAAATATCGATGCTTTGATGATGAACAAGGCAAAATGGGCTGGAATATTCAACAAGCTGGCGGCGGTTTACTCTTGGTTTCTCAATTCACCTTAATGGCGCAAACTCAGAAAGGCTTACGTCCTGATTTTGGACCAGCAATGCCACCAGCAGATGCCAAAGCCCTGTACGAACAATTGGTGGAGTATGCACAATCTCAGTTTGCACATGTACAAACTGGCATCTTTGCAGCGGATATGAAAGTTCACTTGGTCAATGATGGCCCTGTGACCTTTAATTTAGAAGTAGAATAAAGCCATTTTCAAATAAAAAAAGCCCTCATCATGTTGAGGGCTTTTTTCATCTTGCATCCATCCTTTTATTTCCCTCTAGAAGAAACTCAAAGAGGCGATATAGAGACGAATATTTTACGTTACTTGCCAGTTTTTTCTTTAATAAAACGGCGAGCGATTTTAATTTTTTCTTTCACGGGTTTTGGTAGTTTTGGTGGAATCAATTTTGCCACTTGGTTAAACCACACCAATAAACCAAAATCACCTTCCATTTTAATGCTGCCATTTTGCATACCCGTCATAAATGCAGTTGGATCGCCTTTCATCAGGGTTTTTACACCTTGCTCACTGTCCGCAAACTGTAAAATAAAGTCGGCTTTTTCTGCATCTCCAGCAACTGTGTCAATCTGACCATTATTTACAATAATTTGGCGTGCAACCCCTAAGTCGGTACCAATTTGAATACGAAACTGACGTTCATGCACCAATTCAATAAATTTAGGACTGGTACGTGCCAGCTGTTTCATACGCAGTACAAGACCTGCAACCAGTAAGTCCAGCGGATCCGTGCTGACATCAACCAGAGGTAGTTTTACGACAGGAATTGATGATAGTTTCATGACTTGAAGCCTATTGTAATTGTTGGAAAATTGACTGGCTTCATCCTACCATAACTTCGGTTTACAGAAGTAAACCTTTGTATCTCAAATTGCACCGCAGGGTTCATAAAAAATGCGCTCGAAAGCGCATTTTATTCTATGTCATCTTTACATTTTAACGACTTGAGCACTGCTGCTCTTCATCATACACCGGTGTATGTTCAATACACTGACGTTTTGCCAAAGCACGTTCTGCACGACGATCTTCGCGTAACAGTACCAAAGTGAACACCACCATTGCAGCCATCAAAGCCGTTAAATAACTATACGTCACCGATAACTCGAGCATGGTTTGTGTACCAAATCGAATCACTTCAATGAGCCCCCACACCAGCATCCCCGCCAGCATAAAACTTAACCAGCGACGATAAGGCGAGAAGAAAACAGCAATCACAGCCGCCGATACCAAGCTCAGGCCAACGATTGTTGCTAAATTCGCTGTCAACATAAAAACCTCCGTCATTTAACAGGTGACATCTCTTGTCTTACAGGATGTTGAGCCTGTCTCACTACTGTCTGTTCCGTAAATAGATTTGGTCGATCTCAATCTCTTGCATGCATTATGCTGAGTTTTTAGCATAAAAAAAGTCTGGTTTTTTGTCCATGCGACACACCTTGTCGCAACATTATTTTGTCATTACACTTTTTCTTTTTCGAGAGTTTCTAGAACAATGATGCTGCCTTGTCTCGCGTGTCATTACAAAAAAAACTGTGCATTTTGTGTGAAAAAAATTAATTTTTTGAATGCTGTTAATCGTTGTTTTTATCGACAATTTTCTTCTACCGCTCATCAGGTATAAGAATTCGAGGTATAAAAAACGCAGTCTTTAAACTGCGTTTTTTAAATCCATCAAAGTGCTTTAAGCGCGGCTTAAATCTTTGTCATGGACACCGAGTAGGTATAAAACACCGTCTAAACCCACACTTGAAATGGCTTGATTGGCATTTTGACGTACCAAAGGTTTTGCACGGAAGGCAACCCCTAAACCGGCAATGGACAGCATCGGTAGGTCATTGGCACCGTCACCAACTGCAATCGCTTGCTCCAGTGAAATCCCCATGTCTTCTGCGATTTGCGTCAACAGCAAAGCTTTACGTGCACCATCGACAATGTGACCTTTGACCTCACCTGTGACCATGCCATCTTGCACATCGAGTACGTTGGCATGCACTTCATCGATCCCTAATTTGGATTGTAGGTATTCAGCAAAATACTGGAAACCACCCGACAAAATTGCAGTGCGATAACCTAATGATTTCAGCGTTGAAATTAAGCGCTCTGCACCTTCAGTTACCGTCAAACGCTCGGCAATTTTAGGCAATACCGATGCATCCATTCCTTTCAACAATGCCACGCGAGCGCGGAAACTTTGTTGAAAATCCAGTTCACCTTGCATCGCACGTTCAGTGATTTCAGCCACCTGAGCGCCGACACCCGCTTCAATTGCCAGCTCATCAATTACTTCTTGCTCAATCAAGGTTGAGTCCATATCAAAGCATACTAAACGGCGGTTACGACGGTAGACATTATCTTCTTGCACCGCCACATCGACGCTCAATTCGGTCGATAAACGTAGGCAAGCTGCGCGCATTGCAGTGGCATCCAACATTTGGCCTTTTAGACCAAATTGTACGCAAGCACGTTTCGGTCCTTCACTCGTACCATCAAGCTCAGGACGACCCGATAAACGTGTCACGGTTTCAATATTAAAGCCTTGGCTCGACACAATATTTGTAACTGCCTGTAAATGAGACGCCTGCAATTCTGGCGCAAGTGCTGTAACGATATAGCGCGTGCGGCCTCCCTCATTTACCCATTGCTGATATTCAGTTGTAGAGATTGGTTTAAAGCGCACAGTTAAACCAATATCATGTGCTAAAATCAACATCTCCTTCATGGCTAATGCTGTCGCAGTCTGGTCTTCCGACGAAACAACAATACCTAAAGTCAGCTGATTGTGGATGACTGCTTGTCCGACATCTAAAATCTGTAAGGAATGTGCGGACAAAACCTGCATTAATCGTGTAAATTGATTAGGTTGGTCAGGTCCTAAAAGTGATATAAGAATGATTTCTCGCATGAATTGACTCGGGTCTGAGCTACAACTAATGTAAGAATCATAATCTAAATTGAATAGAATTGCCTTGGAAGTTTACGTTGAATGCGCCTAGACAAGGGCTATTTGCTAGCCTATTAGTAGTTTGTTTTGCTTTACATACCTTTTTATTGGTATTGGCAACAACCCACCAGCTGAACGAAAATCGTGCCAGTCAGGGACAGCTCATGACCAGTCAATTGGTCACTGACAGCTTATCTGAACTTGAACCTGCCAATACCGTTTCGCTGGCCTTGCTCGCTGACCGTTATTCAACCAACCCCAGTGTGGCCTCTATCCGTATTTTAAATGCCAATAATCAAGTATTGGCAACGGGCGGTTTGACCAAAACCCGTGACGGCGAAATTTTTGTCCGCGATGCGCTGCAAAATGAAAAGAAAGTCGGTACGGTTGAAATTACCCTGATCAAACCGAGCATTGGTGAAATTTTACGTAATCAATGGGCGGCAATTCTATTTTCATTCTTCTTACATAGTTTATTATGGCTAGCCTATCGTGCCATTGCCCGTCCAAGCCGTACTGAATACTTAGCTCGGATCAACAATGAATCTCGCTTAAAACATGAAATTCAAACTTTGGCTCAAGCCTTAGAACAAGAAAAACATAATGCTGCTGTTGCCATTGCGCAAGCGCAGCAAAATGCACAAGCCAAAGCCAAACACAAAGAAATCAAACCTGTGGTGCTCGACAGCAACAGCTTGGCGCTAAATATTCAGTTTTATGATCCTAAACAATTGTTGGACACGGTGAATAAAACGGTTTCTGTGCCTTACTTTAATTTGTGCCAAATTTTCCTGAATAAAACCACTGAATTGTGTATTCAACACTACAAATTGAATAGTTCTGACATTAGCACAGTGCACAAATTTGATGAGCAAGGCGCCACCATCAGTATGGCGGCCGATACACCAGATGCGTTGCGTTGCCTGACCATGATCAGCTCAGTTTTCCAATTATTGTCCGATGTTTTATATAAACGCTATCGTGAAGAAAAACGTTTTGTTTTACAAACACGTAGTGCAATTTCAAGCTCGGTAGAAGAGATGCAATTGTCTTCGGTACAAGCGGCGGAGCGTTTAATACAACAATTGGTGGCGAAAGAAAGTGCGGTGCATGTTCCAACCACATTGCTGAAAGACATTTCAGACCATTTCGAATTGGTCAGCTTGCCAAACCCAACCAATGTGTTAACCCGACATGCCTTTATGATGAATGGGATGGACAGCGATATGGCTGAATTGGCACAAAGCCTGCGTACCGAAATCCTAAAATCGAAACAATCCAAAGCATCCTAAATACAAAAACAGGGCAACATCAAAAATCCCGACTTCAATCGGGATTTTTTTATTTTTGCCATTTAAAGCGTCGATACTTTTTGCTCAATTAAATATTGCTGTGCCTTATGTACAGCTTCCGTCTCACTTTGCACTTTGAACCACTGCCCATCGGACTGTAATTCCCACGCATTTTGATTGTCTTGTAGATAGTTCAACAAGCCATCTTTATAAATCCGTTTTTTCAAACGGCTGTCTAAGATTGGGAAGCAGGTTTCCACCCGAGAAAATAAATTCCGTCCCATCCAGTCGGCACTGGCACAGTACAAACGTTTTTCTCCACCCTGCTCAAAATAATACACGCGGGTATGTTCCAAGAAACGTCCAACGATGGAACGTACATGAATATTTTCTGATAGCTCTTTTAGCTGTGGAATCAAGCAACAAATCGAGCGAATAATCAGATCAACTTGCACACCCGCTTGTGAGGCACGGTACAAAGCCGCAATCAGTTGCGGTTCAGTCAGAGCATTGACCTTAATAATAATACGCGCAGCTTTTCCAGCTTGGGCACATTCAATTTCGTGTTCAATTAACTTGAGTAATTCGGTGTGCAAGGTAAAAGGAGCATGCAACAAGGCTTTCAATTTGGCCATTTTACCCATACCGGTCAGTTCTTGAAACATCCGGTGTACATCTTCACAGATGTCGGGCTGCGTGGTCATCAGACCATAATCGGTATACATCCGCGCATTGCCTGCATGATAATTTCCGGTTCCCAAATGGGCGTAACGTAAAAGCTGATTATTCTCACGGCGCACAATCAAAATCATTTTGGCATGGGTTTTATAACCGACGATGCCATACACCACCACAGCGCCCGCTTCTTGCAGAAGATTTGCCACGATAATATTCGACTCTTCATCAAAACGTGCGCGTAGCTCAATGATAGCCGTGACTTCTTTGCCATTGCGAGCCGCTTCTGCAAGCACTTGAACAATTTCAGAGTCTGGCCCACTACGATATAGCGTTTGCTTAATTGCCAAAACTTTCGGATCTTTGGCGGCCTCTCGCAGTAGATGAATCACCGGCTGAAAGGAATCAAAAGGATGATGCAAAAGCACGTCTTGTGCTTTGAGAACATCGAACATCCCTGTTTGCTTACGTAGTACTTTCGGAATCACCGGTGTATAGACTGGATATTTCAATTCGGGACGTTTAAAACTGGTACTCAAACGCGATAGATTAATCGGGCCCTCAATGCGGTAGAGTTCCTGCGCCGTTAAATCAAATTCATCCAACAAATAATCCATAATGGTTTGCGGGCAATCATCTTCGATTTCTAAGCGTACCGCCCGACCAAAACGACGGGAGGATAATTCATCTTTTAAAGCCACTGCCAAATCATCGACATCTTCGGCCAACACCAAATCAGCATTTCGCGTCACCCGAAAGGCATAGCAACCTGTTGCTTTCATTCCGGGAAACAACTCATTGATATGCTGCTGAATAATCGCCGTGAGAAAAATTTGTGTCTCTGTATTACCTGCAACTTCTGGCGGAATATGAATTAATCGAGGCAAGGAACGCGGCGCAGGTACAATCGCCATTTCAATCGCACGACCAAAGGCATCTTTGCCTTCTAAACTGACAATAAAATTTAAACTTTTATTTACTAAGCGTGGAAAAGGATGGGATGGATCTAAACTGATCGGGGTCAGTACTGGTTGGACTTCTTGCCTAAAATACTGACTGATCCAAGGTCTATGTTTTTCTAAAATGTCTTTAAATTGAATAAAACGAATGCCTTGAGCTTGTAAAGCCGGCAAAATGGCATGATTCAGTACCTCATATTGTTGTTGTACGGTTTGGTGAATCGTCTCAGAGAGTTCATCCAACACTACTTCAGTTGGAATGGCATCAGGTGTACGAGCAATAGCATTTAAGTCGCGTTGTTTCATCAACCCTGCAATACGAATTTCAAAAAATTCATCAAGGTTACGTGAAAAAATAATCAGGAAATTCAGTCGTTCAAGTAGCGGTAATTGATCATCTAGCGCTTGTGCCAAAACTCGTCGATGAAAAGCCAAGAGTGACAGTTCACGGTTAAAATACGTGTCTGATGAATGCTGGAAATGTTCCATACCCTCTCAATGCTGTTTGAAACAGTCGATATGCAGTGTTTAGCCGGCATGTTAGGCAGCAGATATGACACTTATGTTACAAATCACAGCTTTCATGTAAAAAATCTAAAATAACAGCAAGATAGCTTTCATCAAAACATCATCATGCATCACAAGCAATAAAAAAGGAGAGCTTAAGCCACTGCTGTCCCACAATTTTCATAAGAAGAGCCTCAATTGAGGTTCTTCTTGTTTTCGCCATTTTTTATCGGGC
>NZ_JBLZXR010000147.1:0-21978 GCF_050285345.1 Acinetobacter sp. | reverse complement strand
CCCTCGGGTTGTGAAGGGAAAACCACAGAAATATCCAAGAAAATGCCAGGCAATTTCTTAACTGACTGGCATTACTCTGATGAGCGGTTTTTTATGCATGCAACTTCGATGAACTGTTTGAGAGCTTGCAGAATCGCATTTTAAATCACAGGAATATCCCACCACTGTGCTTCTGGAAAATGCTGACGGAGATAGTTTTTTAAATATGTTGCGGTATCTTTTGAAATCAAGGCATCTTGTGATTCATCATTTAAATTATAAGCCACCGCATACAAGTCCAAACCTCGATGTTTTAGCGCTTCCAAGCTTAAAATCGTATGATTAATGCTGCCTAAACGCCCTGAGGTGACTAAAATAACTGGCAGATTGTTCTTTTCGACATAATCAATGGTGAGTAAATCCGTAGTCAACGGCACCATCAGACCGCCCGCACCTTCGAGCAAAACCACCTCATATTTTTCGGCCAGTTGCTGGGTTGCATGTTCAATTTTTTGAAAATTAATCTCACGACCATCAATTTTCGTCGCCAAATGCGGTGATGCCGGATAGCTAAAAATTTCAGGCATGGTCAGTTTGGTTTTATCTTCAGGCAACCAACCCATCCCCATAATTTCACGGTGCTGTTCTATATCTTCTGAAATATCAACATTGCCGGTTTGAACCAATTTTTGGGTAATGGTTTTTTGACCCTGCTCATTCCATATTTTGGCCAAATACCCTGTGGTATAAGTCTTGCCAATGCCGGTATCAATACCGCTGACAAAGTAAATTTGAGCCATTATTTCTTTCTCACAATGCATTGAATCGGGCTATAAGTTAAAGGAAAGCGTGATTTATCTGAGGTAAGATTCGGCACGAACTGTTCATAGTCTTGATAAAACTGCTGCAAACTTGTCTTCGTCCAGCGGTACTGCCCCGTTGCCGTCACCCCAGTTTCTTTTAAATGCTGCAACACTGCACGCGGATGTTCAAAATACATGAGATGTAATTCATTTTTCATCATGATAATTTCAAAGCCAGCATCCATTAACATCTGTTGCATGCGATGAGGTTCAAGATAGTCCAAACCACATCCGGTAAGTTGTTTAATTTCTTTAAGATTATCTGGTGCAAAACTACTAAAGACCAAATAACCCTGTGGTTTAAGCGCCAAATTCATTTTTTTTAATAAGGCTGGAAAATCAATCATCCACTGAAAAGCTGAACTCGACATCACCAAATCTAAATTTTGTGGAAGTTCCAGTTGCTCAATATCACCAATCAAAGGCTGAATTTGTGTATATCCAAAATCGATAGTCTGGTCTAAATCCGCAACATCGTTGTAGAGGTCGTTTAAATATAAACTGTCGATCTGATGTGATTTCAAAACTTCTCGAGTCAATAAACCCGTTCCACAGCCAATTTCTAATACTGCATGCCATTGTTTCTGCGCAATGAATTGACCCATTAATTCCGCCAGTTCAACACAAATGTATTTCTGTACCAATGCCTGCTCTTCATAGGTTGCTGTGGCTTTGGCAAAGCGTTGTTTGACTTTGATTTTATCCAGCATGTTTCAGCCTCATGAGATGATTTTCCAATTGTTTCAGATCATCAAAATCAACTTTTGAGGTCAGGGAAATACGTAAACGCGAGCTATGCTGCGGCACCGTTGGTGGACGTACTGGCATGATATAGAACCCCGCTTGTTGCAATGCTTTGGCTTGTTCAACCGTCTGTGCAGAATCACCAATAATCACAGGAACAATATGTGAACTCGAAGGACAATCAAAACCCAAGCTTTGAACGCGGTGTTGTAACTGCTGGCTAATCTGCGCTAAATGCTGACGCTCTGTGTGCATACTGAGCACTTTTTTTAAAATAAAGCCGGTCCAAGCCATACAAATCGGTGGCTGCGCCGTACTAAAAATGAGTGGTCGCATGGTATTAATCAAGTAATCACGAATAACCGAATGGCAAATCAGATAGCCACCAATAGAGGCCATCGCCTTACCAAAAGTACCAACCAACAGATCAATCTCATCGATTACAGCATACTGCTCTGCACAGCCTAACCCCCGCTCTCCACGCACACCGATCGCATGTGCTTCATCGACATATAACATGACTTTGGCAAATTGCTTTTTAATCCGCACCAAAGCAGCCAAATCCGTTTCATCACCATCCATACTAAAAATCGATTCAGTCACCACGATGATCCGCTCAATCGCTGCATCCTCATGATATTTTTCCAAAAGTTGGGTCAGATGAATCAAATCATTATGGCGATAACGCACATATTTGGCTGTGGATAATCGAATACCATCAATCATACTGGCATGTACCAGTTTATCCGCCAAAATCAGAGTTTTACTGTCAGCCAGTGCAGGCAAAATCCCGATATTCATGTGATAGCCACTGTTAAACAAGAGTGCCGCCCGACCATGAAAAGCGTGGCTTAAACTGGCTTCGAGCTGTTCATATTCAGGGAAATTCCCCGTCAATAAACGTGATGACGATGAACTCATCCAACGCTGCGCATTCGGCGTTTCATCAAAAAATTGTTCACGAAGCTGAACATCTGCGGCCAAACCCAAATAATCGTTCGAAGCTAAATTCAACATGCGCTGCTGATTGATGGTGATGTAGCGATCTTGCTGAAGATTGGCAGTAAATTGACGTAGATTGCCTTGTTGTTTTAATTGATCGAGCTGAGTCGAAAAATGATCAAGCAAATGTGTGCTCATGCCGCTTGCTCCATGTTTTCCACCACTTCCACCAATTGCCCTAACAATGTTTTGAGTTCTGGTTCGGAAATCACATAAGGCGGCATAACGTAAACTAACTTTCCAAACGGACGAACCCAAATACCACGGCGAACAAATTCCTGCTGTAAGCTTTTCATATCGACATTCAACTTTAACTCCACCACGCCAATTGCACCTAAAATTCGTACATCCTGAACATGGGTTAAAGCACTTAAAGGTGCTAAAGCAGTTTGAAGTTGGCGTTCAATGCGCTGAATATTTGCCTGCCAATCCTGCGACAGCAAAAGCTGCGTACTTTTTAGGGCAACTGCACAAGCCAAGGGATTTGCCATAAAGGTCGGGCCATGCATGAATACACCTGCCTCCCCCTGACTGATGGTTTCCGCAATCTGAGTCGTGGTTAAAGTCGCTGAAAGGGTCATATAGCCCCCAGTCAAACCTTTGCCGATACACATAATATCCGGTTCAACCTCTGCCCATTCCCAAGCGAACAATTTACCAGTTCGACCAAATCCCGTCGCGATTTCATCAAAAATCAACAGCACTTTATATTTTTCACACAGCAATTTGGCTTGGCGTAAATATTCAAGATGGTAAAAACGCATGCCGCCCGCACCTTGCACAATTGGCTCAAGAATCAGTGCTGCAATAGTGTGGTGATGTGTTGCCAAGGTCTGTTCCAGTTCGACAAGATCGTCTGGATTCCATTCCTCACCAAAGGCAGTTTGTGGTGCAGGAACGAACATCCGATGAGGCAAACTTGAACCAAAAATTTGATGCATGCCTGTCACAGGGTCGCAGACCGACATCGCATTCCATGTATCCCCGTGATAGCCCGAACGCGGAGTGACAAAATTGGTTTTGTTGTTTTGACCACGCGCAGCCCAGTACTGCACTGCCATTTTTAACGCCACTTCAACCGCAACAGAACCTGAATCTGCATAAAAAATTTTATCTAAGCTAGGCGGGGTAATCTGTAAAAGTAATTTTCCAAGTTGAATGGCGGGATCATGGGTGAATCCACCAAACATGATATGTGACATCTTCTGTAGCTGATCAGCGACTGCTTGATTGAGCTCAGGATGGTTATAACCATGGATTGCGCACCACCACGATGACATGCCATCAATCAGCTGATGACCATCTTCAAGCTCAATGATCGCACCGTAGGCTTTTTTCACTTTGAACGTTGGTAGCGGCTCGGTCATGGAGGTATAAGGATGCCAAAGGTGCTGCTGATCAAATTGTAGATCGGTTAATTCTGTCATCCCAAACTCCATGTAAAAGACTGTTCACATCATTGCTTTATGATGTTAAACCTGCTGAAAGCAAAAATAAATTGCGATAAAGCCCAGCTAATTCGTTATTTGTTCTATTTTCTTTAAATATTGGCAGATTTTGCAACTTATTTGCTCTGCGTCAAATAATGGGAAGCCATGAGAGCCAGAAACTAAATCTGTTTCTAAAAACTTCACGTCTAAATTCCGCAAGAATCGTTCAACTTTGTAACTAACTAAATAATCTTGCTTTGCAAAGATATGCAACTGATGACTTTGATACTGTTTTAAAATTTCGACATTATTTAACTTTTCTAAACAATCCAAACCTGCTCGCAGCACCTCTAAATTCTGTGCTTGGATTAAACTTTGTAAAGTTAAGAAATCTTGTTTGGTGGTTGCTGTACCCTGACAGACCATGTAACCAAACTTTTTCAGGGTCGAAATTGCATCTTGCGTAAATGACTGTTTGAAGTGTTGAAAACTTGTCTGATCCATTGCGCTAGACCAAGTTTCATTGGCAACAAAACTGGGATTCGAACCTAAGGTGATTAAAATTTTACTTTGCTGCTTCTGCTGCTGAATTTGATCGGCCAATATCATGGCAAGCTGCCCGCCCAGAGACCAGCCCATAATTACATCAAAATTTCGCGCCATTTCCACATGCTGTTGCAACACATGTGAATCTAGTGCATTAAAAATATTAATCAGCTCAACATGATGCCCTTGCTGTGTCAAAGCCTGTTGTAAGGGTTGTAACAGTTGAGTCCCGCCGCCCCAACCGGTGATAAGTAAAATACGTTGATTCAATGCAAACTCTAAAATAATGATTGATTACAAATAGTATAGAACGTCAAATTCAGTTAAGCAGTGACATTTCAAAACTGGTTGACATCTACGATCATAATAAGTGCCATAGATGTCAACCAGTTTTAATCAAAAAATGAAATGTCATTCAAATCATGATCGAGCATTGTCTTCAATTCAATACATTCGATTGCAACGATTTGCCACATTCAATTTTTACAAATTTGCTAAGATCAATCTAGCTCCCCATAAAAAGTACCCGCATGAAAATATCTACCTTTATCCAAATGAGCCTAATCTCCATTGCTAGCCTTGGAGTTTTCAGCTTACCAGCACATGCTGAAAATTCAATTTTTAGCGCTTCAAAAAACGATCAAAAACAATGGGTGGGCAAAGCTGCCCCCGCGTTTAAACTAAAAGATCAAAACAATACATGGCATGACTTAAAACAATATCAAGGTAAATGGCTAGTTTTATACTTTTATCCCAAAGACAACTCCCCCGGCTGCACGCAGGAAGCCAACCAATTCAAAGCCCTGTATCCTCAATTTTTAAAAAATAATGCCGTGGTTCTCGGTGCAAGTTTGGACGATGTTGCATCACACCAGACCTTTTCTAAAAAATTAGATTTACCGTTTCCAATTTTGGCCGATAACAATCACCAACTGGCAAACCAATTGGGGATTGTGCGTAATTTAGGTATTTTAAAAATTGCCAAACGGGAAACGTTTCTAATTGATCCACAAGGGATCATTGTTTATCACTACACCAGTGTTGATACTCAAAGCCATGCAGGACAAGTCTTGGCAGATATTCAGCACCTAAAAAAATAAATGTATCTTAAAATTTTGGTTAAATGAAACACATGAAAAAAGCCTTTGGATTTTGCTCCAAAGGCTTTTTGATTCAGTACCATATCGCACCTTGACTCAAATAGATCAGGGGGCGCAGGCCAATCTTACATTTGAGATTGAATATAATTTTGCAGACCAATCAATTCGATTAAACGTAATTGTTTTTCTAACCAATAGGTATGATCTTCTTCTGTATCTGACATTTGCTGGCGTAGCATATCACGAGTGACATAATCGCCTTTTTCTTCACACAGCTTCACGCCTTGAGCCAATTTTTCACGAACATGATATTCCAAAGCCAAATCGGCCTTTAAGCAGGTCACCACATCTTCACCAGTGACAATATCATCACGGTTCATATTTGGTATGCCTTCAAGGAACAAAACACGGCGAATAAGCGCATCCGCATGCTGGGCTTCTTCTTGCATTTCATGATCGATACGTTCGAAGATTTTGCTTAAACCCCAATCTTCGTACATACGTGAATGAATTAAGTATTGATCACGAGCAGCCAGTTCGCCACCGATCAACATATTTAAGTAGTCTACGACTTCTGGATTGCCACGCATTTTACTTACTCCATTTCCTTTTCAAATATTATGGACAAATTCTCAGGTGAATGCAAAATATAATTTTTGTAAGTTTATGATTTATATAAAAATTAAATGATAAGCATACGCATTTGCAGTTCAATTCTGCGCAATTTCCACATATAAAATAAGCCTTTGCAGAATATTCAAAGCGCTTAGAACACGAAATAATCAAAAATCGCTGAATGCTGTTTTTTTGTAACAATTAACAATGCGTCTTGTTTAGCACAAATATCGCCTGATTGATTCAACACACCATACTTGAGTTGCTGCACTTATATACAGGGAGCTGTACTGATGCTTCATGTACTGCAGTCAAAGACAAGGCTAACATTTCCAAAGAAGACCGGCTTAAGCTGAAGTCCAACGCGCATTCTTCCACGCTTGCTGTTGCGTTAAATCTAGAAAAGTCCAAGCAACAAAACGGCTTTCTTTTTGTCCCTGCGTCATTTTAATGGTTTTCACATCCACTGCTCCGCTCTTACGTAAAGCATTTAAGAGCACAGGCAATGTTGTTTTCTTGGAAACCAGCGTACTAAACCAAAGGCATTGCTCAGCAAACTGGATGCTCTCTTGTACCATTTGGCAGACAAATCGTTCTTCGCCACCAGCACACCAGAGTTCATTTTTTTGACCGCCAAAGTTTAATACCACCTTGGTCCGATCAACAGGTTTGCCGAGTTTTCTTAATTTTTGAGTTGCTGTCGCGTTCGCTTCATCTTGCGAGGCATGAAATGGCGGATTACACATCGTCAAATCAAAACGATCTGTGGGTTTAATCACACCGTTGAAAATATTGCTCGCTGTCTTCTGCAATCGAATCTGAATCCCTTTACGCAGATTCGGATTTGCCTCTACGATAAATTGAGCACTTTTAACGGATGCAGAATGAATGTCTGAGCCGACAAATTTCCAACCATAGCTCCGATGACCAATGATCGGATAAATACAGTTTGCGCCAACCCCAATATCTAACACTTGAACGGCGTGTCCCGTTGGAATCTGAGCTTTATTGCTGGCACTCAACAAGTCAGCTAAATAATGGATATAGTCCGCTCTGCCCGGAATAGGCGGGCAGAGAAAATTTTGAGGAATATCCCAATATTGAATGCCATAAAAATGCTTGAGCAATGCTTTATTGAGCATTTTCACAGCAAGTGGATCAGAAAAGTCTACCGATAAATCGTTATATTTATTCGGGCTGACAAAAGGTGCAAGTTCCGGACAGTTCTTTATTAACTGAGGAAAATCGTAACGACTGCGATGTAGATTTCGTGCATGTAATTCCGATTTTTGTTGCGGAAAAGATTTCTTTGCTTGCGCCATGTGTTTGCCAATAATCAACGGGAGAACAGAGTTATCTGATAAGGCAGGATCAATACCTGCAAATTAATTAAGATTGTACTTGAATTTAACGCTCAATGGCGTCCCAATCCTTATATTCGTCTATCCCACATTCATCCCAACTTAGTGTTTTTGAATTCAATAAAAAATCCATTTTGCAACATTCACATAAGATTTCTGCTGAATTTAGAGCACATTTAAAGTGGCAAAAAATCTATTTTTTAATAAATCAAAGACAAAACTAGATATTCTCAATATGATAAAAAAATGCGTCAATTAAAGTTGAAGAATATGAATACCAAGACAACAGCAACACAGATACTCGTCACGGGCGCGACAGGCTATATTGCCAGTTGGGTTATTAAAAACTTACTCGAACTCGGACATACGGTGCATGCCACTGTTCGTGATTTAAATAAAAAATCCGGTTTCGCCCATTTAGAAAAAATTGCTGAACATAGCACAGGGACATTGAAACTCTTTCAAGCCAACTTACTCGATGCAGGTGCTTTTGATGCCGCGATGCAAGGTTGTGAAATTGTCATTCATATGGCGTCACCTTTTGTGGTGACCAACTATAAAGATGCGATTAAAGACATTATTGAACCGGCCATTTTAGGCACTGAAAATGTGCTCAACAGTGTCAATAAAACTGAGTCAGTAAAACGTGTAGTTGTGACGTCAAGTATCGCTGCAACTTATGGCGATGCAATTGATATCCTGCAAACCACAAATAATCAGTTTGATGAGTCGCATTGGAATACCAGCAGTTCAGAAACACATCAGCCTTATCCATTTTCTAAAGTGATTGCAGAACGCAAAGCGTGGGAAATGGCTGAGCAGCAAGATCGTTGGGACTTGGTCTGTGTCAACCCTGCCTTGGTGATGGGGCCGTCTTTAACTGCAATGACTAAGTCAGGCAGTGTTGAAGTTCTGCAACAGTTTGCCAATGGCATGACTTTGGCTGGTGTACCGCCAATGTGGAATGGGATTGTTGATGTGCGTGATGTGGCAGATGCTCACGTGCAAGCCGCATTAAATCCTGAAGCTTCAGGCCGCTATATTATTAGTGGTGGCACGCTAAGTTTATTTGAAATGGGTACGCTGCTACGTCAACACTTTGGCAATAAGTTCCCGTTCCCACGCAACACTTTACCGAAAATTGCCTTTAAAGCCTTTGGACCATTGGCCGGTTTTCCACGTAAATTTGTTGAACTGAATATGGGTTATCCGATTTACTTTAATGCTGAAAAAAGCAAGAAAGAATTGGGCATTGAATATCGAGATATTGAAAACAGTGTGGTTGAGCATTTCCAACAACTGTTAGATGATGGTGTAGTCAAAAAATATATTCCTTAAGCCAAATCGCAAAAATTATTTGTCGAAAAAAAATGGGGCATTGATATGCCCCATTTCAGCATCAACTTAATGCTCAGCTTTAGCTGTTATATTGTTGCACAAAAACCAAAAACTCTTCTTCCGTCATAACTTGTACACCCAGCTTTTCCGCTTTTTCAAGTTTAGAACCTGCTTTTTCACCGGCCACCACACATTTGGTTTTGCCCGACACGCTACCACTGACGCGCGCGCCCAAGGCTTGCAAAATCTGAGTCGCCTCATCACGTCCCATGGTACTGAGTGTACCGGTAATCACCCAACTTTCACCATTTAACGGTTGACGTGTAGGTGCAATTGGCGCATCCCAATGTATACCTGCGGCCAATAAACGGTCCACGACCTCAAGGTTATGCGGGGCTTGGAAAAAGTCAACAATCCATTCAGCGGTAATATCCCCGACATCCGGGGTTTTCTTTAACGCTTCAAGGTCAGCATGACGAATCGCATCAAAAGTTTGGAAGGTGTTCGCCAACATACGTGCTGTAGTTTCACCCACACCACGGATACCCAAGGCATAAATGAATGCGCCAAGTGTGGTTTTTTTACTATTTTCAATTGAGTCAATTAAGTTCTGAACTGACTTCTCGCCCATTTTTTCAATGCTCAGGAGCTGTTCCCGATGCTCATGTAAACTATAAATATCTGCGACATTTTTCAGCAAATCTAAATGCAGCAAAGATTCTGCCCAACGATCCCCCAGTCCTTCAATATCCATCGCTTTACGTGAAACGAAATGACGGATCGCTTCAATACGCTGCGCTGCGCAGTATAAACCGCCTGAACAGCGCGCTAAGGCTTCACCTTCAGGCATCACTACAGGAGATGAACAGACGGGACAGCATTCAGGTAAGTGTACTTCGGTGGTATCGACAGGACGAAACTCTGGCCAGACTTTTTCCACTTTGGGAATTACATCACCGCTACGATAAACACTGACCGTATCGCCAATACGCACATCCAAACGGTGGATTTCACCAATATTGTGTAAGGTCACATTGGAAACTGTTACACCGCCCACCGCCACAGGGTTTAAGCGTGCAACAGGAGTTAAAGTCCCAGTCCGTCCAACTTGCCAATCGATATTTTCAACCGTGGTTAAAGCCGCAACCGCTGGGAATTTATAGGCAGTAGCCCAACGCGGTTCACGGCTTAAAAAACCTAAGGTTTGTTGTTGTTTCAGACTATTGACCTTAATTACCATGCCATCAATTTCAACACTCAGGCTTGGACGTTCAATAATCATTTGCTCATAGGCTTTTTGCACATCTTGAATGTTATCACAAATAAAATGACGCTCACCCACTGCAAAGCCAAACTGTGTGAGCCATTCCAAACTTTCCGACATAGTCGTTTGACCATGATTCGGTTCACACTGTGCAATGCCATAAGCATAAAAAGCCAAAGGACGCGAAGCGGCAATCGCAGGGTCTAACTGGCGTAAACTTCCCGCTGCAGCATTTCGTGGATTGGCAAAGGTCTTTTCACCCTTGGCTTCATTTTCAGCGTTAAGTTTTTCAAAGCCAGATTTCGGCATCAGCACCTCACCACGCACTTCCAATAGGCGTGGAATTTCAGCGAGATCTGAACTTAATACTTTAGGGAGGTTACGAATGGTTTTGACGTTTTGGGTAATATCTTCGCCTGTTTCACCATCACCACGCGTCACACCACGAACTAACACCCCATTTTCATACCAGAGCGAAATCGCCAAACCATCAAATTTTAGTTCAACATCATATTCAATTTTTTGATTCGGTAAGCGTTCTTCAGCACGACGGGCAAAAGCAAATAAATCTTCTGGATTAAAGACATTGCCCAAAGATAGCATTGGTACAGTATGGGTCACAGATTCAAATTTTGACAGTGCTTTTCCTCCGACTTTGTTGGTCGGTGTATCGGCTTGTACGAGGTCTGGATGTTGCTCTTCAAGGGCTTTTAACTGGTGAAATAATTGATCATATTCACTGTCCTCAATCTCTGGCGTGTCCATGACATAGTAGGCATGGTTATGCTTGGCCAAAAGTTGAATCAGTTGTCGCATCTGTACAACGACAGTGGATTGTTGTGTCATATATTCACCATAAAAAAGGGCGGTTCATGCTCCGCCCTAAAATTTCATTCTCTATCGCTATTATAGAAATCCACTCTGCGAGTTTCAATCTTAGACTTAAGCTTCTAACGCTTGCCCTTGGCGATAGTCAATCGCTTGATGGCGCCAATGCTCACGCATTTGCGCGGTGAACTCTTGGTTATTTTGATCATACACCGTCCCGTCAATTTCACGCGCAATTAAACGGGAAATACTGTCCATGGTATCAAAGGCATTTTGTACATCACTGTGTGGCAATGCCAAGAAGAATGCCAAGCCTTTCACTTCTTCAGTCGACAAGGTTTCAAGATCAAAACCTTCCGCTGCACCGTCATTATTGATTTGTAAGACTGAGAATAATAGTTTGCTGCCCTCTTCATCATAGCGATGGAAGCAAGCCATTTCGCCAAAACGCAAACCATATTTCAATAAAACTCTGAGCGCTTTTTCACCAGATAATGCACGGCTATCTGGGAAAACATTCAGCGCAATATAGGTTTCAGCCGTTGCAAGCGCACTTTCTTCATCGACAACTTTTTGTTCATGCAAATGCGCATCCAAAATACTGCTTTCTTCATCAAAGTCGCTAATTTCAGCTTTTTCAATATTTGCATTTACGCTAAATTCAGCTGCTTTTTCAGCAACTGGAGCTGTATTTTCAACATGTGCTTCATTGACCGCTTTTGCTGCTGCACTTTCAGCCTGTTCTACATGGGTTTCAGCAACATTTTCGGCTGCAACTGTAGGATCAACGACAGGTTCAGACGCAGCTAATTCAGCTTCGGTCGGTTTAAGTTCTGCTGTTTCTGTACTATCTGCAACCGGCTGCACTTCAATTTTTTCTTCTACCACGGCTAGCGTTTGCTCAGTTTCCGCAGGCTGCTCCGCCAAAGTGGGTTCTACGCGTGGCACATCCGCTATATTTAACTGGCTTCGGACATGGCGAGGAATCACTGGCTTTTGGCTCTCAGGGTCGACATGCAGTTCAGATTCTAAAGATGGCGCTGCATCTGCCGGCTTTCGAAATATCATTCGAATGCCCAATACCATGATAATAACGGCTATTACAATCCCGACGATTGTGGTGGTTTCCATGTTATGCCTCCGCAGCTAAACCGTATTCTTTGGCCTGCTCAATATTTACAGTCACTAATTTTGAAGTTCCTGGTTCTGGCATGGTCACACCAAGTAAGTCAGTTGCCATTGTCATTGCCAGTTTATTGTGTGTAATGTAAATAAATTGCACTTGTTCTGAAAGCTCTTTTACAAGATTACAAAATCTTCCTACATTGGCATCATCTAAAGGCGCATCGACTTCATCTAAAACGCAGAAAGGTGCTGGATTTAAGCGGAAAATCGCAAAAACCAAAGCCAAGGCCGTTAAGGCCTTTTCACCGCCCGATAATAATGCCAACGAACTGTTCCGCTTACCCGGCGGTCGAGCCATTAGTTTTACACCCGATTGCCAACCATCTTCAAGACTTAAGCTGGCTTCACCGCCATTAAATACTTTCGGAAATAACTCTTGTAATTCGGTATTAACCTTGTCAAAAGTGGTCATAAACAGCTTGCGCGTTTCCTGATCAATACTTTTCATCGCACCTTGCAGCTGTTCAACCGTTCTTTGTAAGTCATCAATTTGATGGCTTAAATCATCAAAACGTTTTGAAACTTCAGCATATTCTTCCGCCGCTGCTAAATTGACAGCGCCTAATTTATCAAATTGCTGTTGGGCTTTTTCCAGCTTGTGTTGATGTGACGCCACATCAATCTTCAATCCTGTCAGCATTTCACTATTCATTTCTTTTAGCTGTTCTGAATAGTGCTGTAAATCTGACTGTGCCGACTGCCAGGCCAAGCGTTTTTCTTCCAGTTGAGTCCGGAGTTTTTCATCTTGTTGCTGATGCGAATGACGCTGCTCAGTCAAGGTCTGCTGCTTGCTTTGAACATTGTTCAATTCCAACTGCCAATCATTCCAAGTTTTTTGCAGTTTCTCGGTAATCAGCGCTTGCTCTGAATATTGTGTTTCGAGTGCTGGAAGCTCTAACTGCACAGGATCGACAAATTTTTTCGCCTGTTCCATTTGGCCGACAATTTGCTGAGACTGGGCTTTTAGAAATGCTGCATCTTTTCCTAAGAGTTCGATCTGCTGCTTGGTTTGCACCGATTGGCGACGCACAATTTCCAGCTCTTGCTGACTGTGTAGCGCAATTTGCTGGGCGGTTTCCAAAGCCTCACTGAGCTCTTCCACTTGGAATTGCAATGTTTTGTAATTCGGCAAAGCCTGCTCAAGTTTCATGGTCAAGGCATGCAGATCAATTTCTAGATCATCTTTTTGCATCGCATCTTCTTCAAGCTGCGCTTCCAGTTGAGTCAGTTGATCTTGTAACTGTTGCTTCTGTAGTGCAAAGGCTTGATTAGAACTTTGAACCTTGGCAATTGTAACATCTAAATTTTGAAGCTTTTTTTGCTCAGTTTTCAACTGCATCTGCTGCTGTTGTAACTGTTGCTGTACAGCTTGCACCGTGGTGTTTAATTCAGGTAATGCCGCTTCGGCATGTTCCAACTGCGGTTGCTGTGCCGATAATAACTGCGTTAATTCGTCCAAACGAATCCGGTGGCTGAGAGCCCCTTGTCCAGCTTGACTGTCTTCGTCATAGTCCAGACCAATGACCCAATCCACACCGACATGGTAACCATCGAGGGTTAAAATCGTTTGGCCATTTTGTAGCTGCGCTTGATGCTCCAATGCAATTGACAAAGTCTCAGCCACTGCAACCTGTTGCCAAATCGAATATTGTGGTGCTTCAATCCATGTAGCTAAAGCATCCAACCCAGCAATTTGGCTGAACATTGTTGCACTTTGAGCTTTTAATTGGCGCGCCATACGGTCTTGGAAATCTTCACCCTGTTCCAACACCTGCGCATTCAGCCATTTAGCGAGGAATTTTTCCACCAACTGTGCATGAGCTTTACCTTGTGCGGTCAATTGCAAACTCTGCATTAAACGCTGACGTTGCGTCTGCTGTTTTGGACTGGATTTAATCAGCAATTGATTCAGGTTTTTCTGTTCAGACAACAAGACTTGAATTTCTGACTTTAACTGCATCACGGTCTGTTTGTGCTGTGCCTGCTGTTCTTGCACAGCTGCAAGCTGTGTCTGTGTTTCTGCAACCACCTGCTCTTGTTGCGCAATTTGCTGTTCGAGCTGTTGCTTATCTTGCTGATACTGCTCCAACTCATCTTGCTGCGCCTGATGCTGAATCTGACCGCGTTGCTGCTGCAAGGTTTCTCGTTGCTGTTCAATCCGGCTAATGTTCTTGGTAAACTGTTCACTTTGCGCCAGCATTTGCAGTTTTTGCTGTTGCTGCTTTTCGACCTGTCCACGTACTTGCTCAAACTGTTGCACTGCTTGCTGTTGTTGTGCTTTTAGATCCACAAGTTGCTGCGCTTGATCTTGTCCTGAACGTTCCTGGAGCTGCAATTGTTCAGTAAAACCCTCTTGCTGTTCTTGCAAAGTTTCAAGTTGTAGTTCAAGTAGTTGTAGACGTTCTTTGGTTTGGGCTTTTTGTTTCTCTAATTCCACTAAACTTGCTGAATTCTGCGCAAATAAACCCTGCTTTTGCTCCAAGGTCATTTTCAGTTCAGCGAGTTTTTTCTCGGCATGTTGCCATTCACTTTGTAGCGGGGTGGACTGCTGAATCAAGCGTTGAAATAAAGCACTGGTTGAAGATAAATCATGTTCCAAGGTATTCAGTTCTGAGCGGACCAGTTTAAAGGTCTCACCCAAATCGGTCATGTGTGTCGTATATTCTTGTTGTAAGCGCGTGCTTTGTTCACACTGAAAAGACAGCACTTCAATTTTGATGGTGCGAATCTGAGTTTCGAGTTCTTTATACTGCACCGCAGTTTCGGACTGACGTTTCAGGGTTTTCAACTGCAACTTCAATTCCGCTGCAATATCTTCCAAACGCTCTAAATTTTGTGTGGTGTGTTCCAAATGTTGCAGTGTTTCACGACGACGTGCCTGATAACGCGAAACGCCCGCTGCTTCTTCAATATAGACCCGCATTTCTTCCGGCTTGGCATCGACCAAACGGTTAATCATGCCCTGTTCAATAATCGCGTACGAACGTGGCCCTAAACCTGTACCCAAGAAAATATCAGTAATATCTCGGCGGCGGCATTTGGTGCCATTCAGAAAATATTCAGACTTACCATCACGGTTGACCTGACGACGTACCGCCAGTTCGGTATAGGCATTATAGGAACCACCCAACTTGCCATAGGTATTGTCAAAGCGCAGTTCAACGCTCGCCATACCGACAGGTTTACGCTTTGCAGTTCCGGTAAAAATCACGTCTTGCATAGTGCCGCCACGTAACTGACGCGCACTCGACTCGCCCATGACCCAACGTATGGCATCAATCACATTGGATTTACCACAGCCATTCGGCCCAACAACCGCGCTACGATTGCCTTCAAATTTTAAGGTTGTGCTATCGGCAAAAGATTTGAAGCCGGAAAGTTTTAAACTGCTTAAACGCATAGTGTCCTGATCAACGGCGTGAACGTCTTGCCCACGCTAATTCGATTTGTTTCATCCGTGTTAGAGATTCCAACACAAGGTTGCGTAAGTGTCGACAAAAATCTTCCATAAATAAAGTGGCTTGATGTGATTTTCTGATCAAAACTGCATCAGTCACCAATTTGAATAAATCAAAGGATTCTTGCAATTCGCGGCGTGAGATATTCAGGGTCAGAAAATAACTGCGTCTTAACGAAGGCAATAGCTCTTGGTAATAGCGCATCAAATAGTTATTTCCCACCATTTCATGCTGACGCGCCATGCCTTGAAAGATTAAATCATAAAACTTTTCGGTATTACCTTGGCGGGTTTCAACGTCTAATTGTTCAAGTAAGCGCTGAATACGCTCAGCTTCGTGGCTGCGCCAAGTTTCAGCCATACGATGAACAATCTGCCCGAATAATAAAGATGCCATATCAAACAATGCACGGACTTGCAAAGTAGACATTTCCGAGACCAAAGCACCTCGTCGTGGATAAATTTCAATGAGCTGGGTCCGTTCTAAAATCAACAAAGCTTCGCGCACAGAGCCACGACTGACATCGAGTTCTGAAGCAATTCTGAGCTCTTGAATGCGCTCACCTTCCACCAGCTCACCACGAATAATCTGTTCACCGATGTGCTTGGCAATTTGTTCAGACAAACTGTCCGCTTCATGTTGTTGCATACCATTCCTGTTTTGTTTTTATAAGATGCAATGTCAGATTTTTAATTAATCCTTGCGCATTAAAAACGATTTTCAGGTGAATTGAACATGACATTGTCGGACAATTTTATGTCTAAAAAGCCAATTTTGCGTAAAAAATTACTCAATCAGACAAAAAAGGCATGAATGCCTTGATAAATAAAATAGCAACCAACGGTGGTTAAGAGTCCTGAAAAACAACGCTTTAACATAAATGGCGACAGTTGATGTGCCACTTTCGCCCCCCATTTTGCAGTGATAAAACTCATCACACTAATCCCAATGAAGGCATAAATATGGATATAGCCCAGCGTATTCGGCACGGCAACATTGGCTTGATGTCCAAACCAGATAAAACCAAGCGCGCCAGCAATCGCAATCGGTAAGCCACAAGCTGCTGAAGTCGCAACCGCTTTTTGCATCACCACGCCATGTTTATTTAAATAAGGGACAGTCAAACTGCCGCCACCAATCCCAAAAATAGCGGATGCAATACCAATACCCCCACCTGCTGCCATTTGCATCGAGGTTGAAGGTAAATGATGCGTTGGATCGACTGGGATTGCGGCCCCTCTAAACATTTTAAAGGCCACCCACAGCGCAAACAAACCAATCAGTAATTGCAACCCTTGTCCGGACAAATAGTCCACAATACCCGCACCCAGAAATGAACCGATGATCAATCCCGGAGCTAAATTACGGAACACATTCCACATCACCGCACCTTTTTTATGATGTGCTGACACCGAACTAAATGAGGTGACAATAATGGTTGCCAAAGATGTTCCTACCGCCATATGCATAATCACGCTTGGATCATACTGAAGCTGTGTAAAAACAATGTACAAAATTGGGACAATAATTAAGCCACCACCGACACCAAATAGCCCCGCAGCAAAACCAGCGATTGCGCCAATGAGCAAATATATGATTAACTCCATCAGTATTATTCCACAACTCTCAGATTCAAATGGATTTAGAGACTAGACACTTACAGCAACTGCTCAATGCAGTACCCCAACCGCCTGAAGTTATACTTCTTAAACCAATTACGACATCAACCAATGATGATGTCCGTGAAATTGCCAAAAAAGGCATTCAGTACGTTTTGGTTTGTAGCGAAGAGCAAACTCATGGCCGTGGACAACGCGAACATCAATGGGTTTCTCCCGTTGGTAATATCTATTTAAGCACATTGCTCAACTTACAGACAGTCATAGATGGCCGTCTGGCACTGGAAATTGCCTTAAATATCTTACAAATGCCGAGCCTCCAAGACTTAAATCTTCAGGTGAAATGGCCCAACGACTTGTATAGTTCTCAAGGCAAATGGGGCGGGATTCTCATTGAGCCGATTTCGACCCATCAAGTTATTGTCGGGGTCGGGATGAACCTGTATCCAATTCCTCAATCTGGGATTGAGCAGCGTGCAACATCATTGTCTGAATTGGGCATGGCCGAACCGAACCGTTTACAACTGATTGCTGAACTTTATGCAGCCATACAGCTTGCAGGTAAATGGTTTAATCATAATTGTTATAACCTTGCCGCTCGCTTTAACCACTATGCTGCTTTTATGCAACAAGCGGTTGAACTTGAGCATCTACACGGGACAAGCCAAGGTTCTTTCCTCGGTATTAACAATGATGGCTCCATCAACATTCAAACACCTCAAGGGATCGAACATCACCTCCAAGGTCGCTTACGTCCAACAGATAATCAATAAAACAGCATTCAAAAGGCAAGCTGATGAAAAAATTATGGCTCGATGTTGGCAATACACGGCTCAAATATTGGATTACCGAAGATGATCAAATTATTGAACATGTCGCCGAATTGCATTTGCAATCCCCTGCTGAATTACTTTTGGGTTTAATTCAGCATTTTAAAAGTTTAGATTTAGACCAAGTTGGGATTTCTTCGGTTTTAGATAAAAAAAATAATGATCGAATTCAAAAGATTCTTAAATTTCTAGCCGTACCTGTGACCATTGCAAAAGTCCATGCCGAATATGCGGGTTTACGCTGTGCCTATGAAGACACCACGAAATTTGGTATCGACCGTTGGCTGCAAATGCTCGCGGTGGTCAAAGACCCGACACAAAAATACTGTGTGATTAGCTGCGGAACTGCCCTCACCATTGATTTGACGGATGGTTTACAGCATTTAGGTGGATATATTCTGCCCAACCTCTATCTACAGCGCGACTCGCTGATTCAAAACACCAAAGGCATTAAAATTCCGGATGCGAGTTTTGATGAATTGTCACCGGGTAAAAATACCATTGATGCTGTACACCACGGGATCTTGCTCAGTTTGGTCAGCACCATTGAAAAAGTGCTGGATAAATACCCAAGCAAACTGATCTTAACCGGTGGAGATGCTGCACTTTTTGCTCGCTATTTAGAAAAATATCAGCCAGATGTGGAAGTCGATCTTCTGCTGCGTGGCTTACAAAGTTATGTCAATACACGTGTTGCGGCATAAATAAAAAAAAACATTAGCTTAAAAATTTAAAGCGTGGCATTCGACAATGACTACGCTTTTTTATTGGCTTTAAGCTGAATAAATCTCAGCATTTACAATTTGTATCGCGATTCATGCCTTTTTTTCTGTAAATCGCTAAAATTACGCTCTGTTGGTGATTGATACATCAGCAACTTGATAATTTAAAAAGTCTTTAACTCTAAAATATAAGACACGAGCATATCTATGAACTTTAAAAATTTATTGGGTCTCAGCCTACTCACTTCAGTGTTCTTTTTCGGCGGTTGTACCACGACACAAAATCTAGCCAACTCCAAAATTCCGGCTGAAATCAAATCACAGCTCACCACCTCTGAAGCCATTTTAGGTTATTTCAGTGATCAAGATAATCCTGAATATTGTGGTTGCGTTTCATATATTGACTCGTCTTACTACATGACTCCAGTGGAAGGCGGCTACTACCGCGTTTTACTCGGTCGTAATGCGGCAGGTGATTTCTTGGTTCAAGATTTTTACCAAGACACCAAAACCCCACAATCTTCAGCAATATGGGTCAAAGATCCAATGAAACTATTCAGTTTCAGCGGTGATGATATTGAAGGGCCAGCAACCTTGTACCGCAAAGACGGCAAAGTAGAATCGACCTTTGTGTCGCAAAATGGCGTTAACATACAAGGAGAAGAATTTTATCCAAATGGGCAACGTGGTGCCTCATATAAACTTGATGCCAATGGCAATGATGTCTACAGCTTATGGTATGCCTCAGGTAAAAAAGCCGCTGAATATGTGGTCGATAGCAATGGTGAATATGTCGGTGCAGCCAAAGCATGGAAAGAAGATGGTACGGCGGCAGATGATGAGATCGATGACATCCGTGAGCGTATAGCCACTGAACTCGACTAATCTAAACAAATCAAAAAGGCGCGAACAGCGCCTTTTTGATGTTGTGCGTTTTTATATGGTAAATATTTTTATGTTGTTAATAGCGGCTTGAGTACATCCCAAAGTTCTGGAATTTCTGAAAATCCATCTTCAGCCATAAAATGCCCTGCATCTTTGACTTCATAGATTTGTGCATTGATAAAACTGCCCAATTGAATCGAAGCCGGTGGTGGCACAATCGGATCATTCGACGAAATAAAGCTAATACAAATCGGTATGTGGGTTTGTAAAATCCCACTATCCATCTTGGCGCACTGAATAAAGTTCGTCAGCTCTGGCTGCGTGGTTAATCGCGTTTTAAAACCCGAGACAAAAATACCCGCCTTAATCCGTGCACCCGTCTGTAAAAATCTTTGATTCAAATAATGCAATGCCGTTAAGCAGCCCAAACTATGTGCAATCACAATGGTATTTTCATCCAGATCAGGCATTTGTAAAGCGAGAAATTTCTGCCAAGCCTCAAAATCTGGTTGGCTCGCATTCGCCATAACAATGCGCCGAGAATAATGTCCTGCTTGCTGTAACTTACGACTGAGCCAAGGATACCAATGGTCATTGGGTGAAGCATCATGTCCATGAATAATATAAATTTTATGGATCTCAGAACTGTTTTGTATATTCATAATGTCGTTCTTATTTTAATGGCTTATGCTTCGACATCGCTGATGCCGTTTTCCACCTCACTTTTAATCCTGTCAGCACGCTAACTCAATCACAATTTGGCGATTTTTTGTAATTTTATACAATTCATCTGTATATAAAATGGCTTAAAGGCATGCATCAGACCTGAACTTAAATGCTGAAAAATTTGCAGCTTATTTGCTTTTTTTGAATAAAAATTTAGCCAATAAAAAAGGCACATCATCATGTGCCTTTTTTATTTTAAACCGCATCGAATAATGACAGCTTATTTTGGATCTTTACTACCAAACAATGGACCCATACCGCCGCCACCGAATTGTTTTTGCATATTGCCAAATGATTTCATCATTTTCGCCATACCAGATGGATTGGCAAATTTTTTCATCATTTTCGCCATTTGCGCATGTTGCTTAATCAGTTTATTCACTTCAGCAACATCCATACCACAGCCCGCTGCGATACGTTTTTTACGGCTTGGGTTCATCAAGTCTGGATTACGACGTTCTTTAATGGTCATCGATTGAATAATCGCTTCCATTTTCTTCACTTGCTTTTCAGGGTTCGCTTGTGCAATCGCATCTTGAATTCCTGAGTTGCTCATGCCTGGAAGTTTATCCAGGAAGCCCATCATGCCGCCCATCTTGTTCATTTGTTCAAACTGCATCAACATATCTTCAAAGTTGAAGCTGCCACCTTTTTGCAGTTTTTTCGCCATTTTTTCGGCTTTTTCTTTGTCGACTTTACGCTCAAGCTCTTCGACCAAAGAAAGTACGTCACCCATACCTAAAATACGTTGTGCAACACGTTCAGGATGGAATGGCTCTAAGGCATCGAGTTTTTCACCCATACCCAAGAATTTGATTGGCTTGCCGGTAATCGCACGTACAGACAGTGCCGCACCACCGCGCGCATCACCATCCGTTTTGGTGAGGATTACACCGGTTAATGGCAATGCATCATTAAAGGCTTTGGCGGTGTTCGCTGCATCCTGACCGGTCATGGCATCGACCACGAATAAAGTTTCGGTCGGATTAATAGCTGCATGCAGCTCTTTAATCTCGTCCATCATTTCGTCATCGACGTGTAGACGACCTGCCGTATCGACAATCAGTACATCTGCAAATTGAATTTTCGCTTGCTCGATTGCACGATTGACAATGGTAATTGGTTTTTCGTCAGCACTGGATTCTAAGAAAATCGCGCCAACTTCACCGGCAACCGTTTGTAACTGTTTAATCGCCGCAGGACGGTAAACGTCGGCAGACACCATTGCGACTTTTTTCTTTTGACGTTCTTGTAAGAAACGTGCAAGTTTTGCCGCCGTGGTGGTTTTACCCGCACCTTGTAAACCTGCAAGGAGCACGACAACAGGTGGTTTTGCCGCGAGGTCAAGGCTTTCATTCGCCTCACCCATCATTTTGGTGAGTTCGTCATGAACGATTTTGACGAAGGCCTGCCCCGGTGATAACTGAGTCATCACTTCTTGGCCCAATGCTTCTTCCTTAACTTTCGCGATGAATTCACGAGT
>NZ_JBLZXR010000146.1:0-8993 GCF_050285345.1 Acinetobacter sp. | reverse complement strand
TCAATTATTCGCTAAAGCATCTGCTGAATAATTGGTGATGTATTAAGCGTCAAGCTTAGTAGAAAAAATGGGAGCGTGAGCTCCCTTTTTTTGTATCGATTTTTTGTTGCATTTGGCAATTACCAAGACAAAAATTAAGTGTTAAATTTCCGTCCCTAAAATAAGCTTACATGGGGTTGTGTTGAATTAGTGTCCAATTGGCATCAATTTACCAATCTTGATAAAGGATTTTTTTATGTCTGCTAAACAACTTGAACAAGCAGCTCAAGCGACAAAAACTGCATTCGTGTTCCCGGGGCAGGGTTCACAAAAAGTCGGCATGCTCGCTGAACTTGCAGAACAGTTTAGTCGTGTGCAGGAAACTTTTGCCGAAGCATCTGACGCAGTTGGTTTTGATCTTTGGCACATTGCGCAAAGCGGTGAAGGTTTAAATCAAACAGAATTTACCCAACCGGTGTTACTGACTGCAAGTATTGCCTTATGGCGTGTGTGGTTAGAACTCGGTGGTGTTGCACCAAAATACCTTGCAGGGCATTCATTGGGTGAATACAGCGCATTGGTGGCTGCAGGCGCAATGAGCTTAGGCGATGCGGTGAAGTTGGTACATTTGCGTGGCCAACTCATGCAAAGTGCCGTGCCAGAAGGTCAAGGTGCAATGGCGGCTATTTTAGGCCTAGAAGATGCCAAAGTTCTTGAGTTATGTGCACAAGCTGAGGGCGAAGGTTCGGTTGAAGCTGCAAACTATAATGCACAAGGTCAAGTTGTCATTGCTGGTGATAAAGCTATGGTTGAAGCAGTCATGGCTGCTGCGAAAGAAAATGGCGGCAAAGCGATTGCACTGCCTGTTTCAGTTCCATCGCATTGTTCACTGATGAAACCAGCTGCTGAACAGTTCGCAACAGCATTGGAACAAACTGCCATTGAGCTGCCTACTATACCTGTAATACAAAATGTAGGCGCTGAAATTGCAACAGATGTGGCGCAATTACGTCAGGCGTTAACTGCACAGTTATATGAATCTGTACAGTGGACAAAGACCATGCAGTACTTGCAGGACCAAGGTATTCAGTACATTGCTGAATGTGGTCCAGGGAATGTCCTTGCGAATCTCGCAAAACGTTTGCCAAATATTGAAAAAGCATTCCCACTCGACAGTAAAAGTCGTCTGGAAGATGCACTGAATGCCATTTTAGTGGCAGAAGGGAAAATTGCATGACACAAGAACGCAAAGTTGCTTTAGTAACAGGTGCGAGCCGAGGGATTGGAGCAGCAATTGCTCAGCAATTGATTCAAGACGGTTATTTTGTTGTAGGTACGGCAACATCAGAAGCGGGTGCAGAAAAATTATCTGCTGCTTTTGCTGAAAATGGTGCGGGTAAAGTTCTAGATGTACGTGATGCAACTGCAATTGATGCATTGGTATCAGACATTGAGCAAAACTTTGGTTCTGTATTGGTTTTGGTGAACAATGCTGGTATTACCAAAGATAATTTGTTACTTCGTATGTCAGAAGATGATTGGGATGACATTCTCAACATTCATTTGAAAGCCGTTTATCGACTTTCTAAACGTGTTTTAAAGGGTATGACCAAAGCACGTTTTGGCCGAATTATTAATATTAGTTCAGTGGTTGCACATTTTGCTAACCCTGGACAAGCAAATTATTCTGCTGCAAAAGCAGGGATTGAGGCCTTCGGTCGCAGCCTTGCAAAAGAGATGGGAAGCCGCCAAATCACTGTAAACGCAGTGGCTCCGGGCTTTATTGCAACAGAAATGACAGAACAGTTAAGCGAAGAAATTCGTAAAAAAATGAGTGATCAAGTGGCATTAAACCGTTTAGGTGAGCCGCAAGATATCGCGAATGCCGTGAGTTTCCTTGCCTCTGAAAAGGCGAGTTATATTACCGGAACTGTATTACATGTAAATGGTGGTTTATACATGAGCTAAGTGCTTAAGTATAAACTTTCAAAACGATTTAGATTCAATTAAACTAACGGCATTAAAAACGCCACAAGCAATGAGGAGAATTCCTGTGAGCGATATCGAACAACGCGTAAAACAAGCAGTAGCTGAGCAACTTGGTCTTAAAGCAGACGAGATCAAAAACGAAGCTTCTTTCATGGATGACTTAGGTGCAGATTCTCTAGACCTAGTTGAATTAGTTATGTCTTTCGAAAACGATTTCGACATCACTATTCCTGATGAAGATTCTAACGAAATCACTACTGTACAATCTGCAATTGACTACGTTTCTAAAAAACTAGGTTAATTCTAGATTTCAGCGATGCTGATTTTAAAAAGCCACCAATTTGGTGGCTTTTTTTATGCCTGAGCATTTAGGTTTAAGACATGCTTTGATTTTTTACATTAGCTTACGTTTCTGTTACCAACTGCTACTCAAAACTGGTTACTTTTTAGCTATAAAAATAAAGCCACAATTTTAATTAAATTTTGAATAAACAGTAAAACAACGGAGAAAAATATGGGTCTTTTTGATTTTGTCAAAGGTATTGGGAAGAAAAATACCGCAGCAGCTGAACCACAAGCAGCACCAACAACGCCAGCTGAGCCCTCTGCTCAAGAAATTGCGAATAAGTTATTGGGTCATGTAAAAAGCTTAGGTTTGCCTATCACAGGCTTGTCGGTGAGTTATAACTCAACTTCAGATTTGGCAACGGTCAAAGGTCAGGTACAAAGCCAAGCAGACCGTGAAAAAATTATTTTGGCAGTGGGGAATATTGATCATGTTGCACAGGTGGATGATCAGTTAACCGTAGCCAGTCCGGAACCAGAAAGTAAGTTTTACACTGTGAAATCTGGGGATAATTTATCGAAAATTTCCAAAGCATTTTATGGCGATGCTAACCAATACAATAAAATTTTTGAAGCCAATCGACCATTATTGAAAGATGCAGATGATATTTTTCCGGGCCAAGTGCTGCGTATTCCTGCTTAGTTGAGTACTTCGTATAAAAAACCACTGCAATGCAGTGGTTTTTTTATATTGGATATATTTTAAGTGTCTAGAGCTAAATATAAGTCTTCTTTCACTTCTTCCATCACCACATAGCTATGTGAAGATGCCGATGCCGGCAGTTTTTTCAAAAGGTTGCCTAAAAGTTTACGGTAGGTACTCATTTCTTTTAAGCGTGCTTTTACTAAATAGTCAAAGTCTCCTGAAATCAGGTGGCATTCCAGTACTTCAGGAATCTCAGATAAGTCTCGCGCGACTTGTTCAAAAACGTCGCCTGATTTTGCTGAGAGTTTAATCTCCAGAAAAACCAGCAAGCGTTTATCGACTAATTCAGGATTCAGTCGTGCATAGTAGCCCATGATAATGCCGTCGCGCTCCAACCGTTTGACTCGCTCTGAACAGGGTGTTGTTGAGAGGTTGACTTGGGATGCCAACTCGCTGATCGCGATGCGGCCATTCTTTTGCAGAATGTCTAAAATCATGCGGTCAATACGGTCTAATTTACGCATTGATTTTTCCCTGTCTTTTTTGTAATTACACGACAAAACATGTGAATCAACTGAAATAAAGTCTTTAAAACAGCAAGATTAACTATTTAACCCAAAATATACTAGTTAAATAAACTAGGGATAAGGTCAAGGTCAAGACTATGCGTGTAATTGTTTTAGGCAGCGGTGTGATTGGTGTTACTAGTGCTTATTATTTGGCAAAACAAGGTGCTCAAGTCACAGTATTGGATCGCCAGTCTGGACCTGCAGAAGAAACCAGTTTTGGTAATGCCGGCCAAATCTCTCCAGGCTATTCGACCCCATGGGCAGCGCCGGGTATTCCTTTTAAAGCCGTGAAGTGGATGTTCCAACATCATGCACCATTAGCAGTGCAGCTGGACGGCAGTATGTGGCAATTGCAGTGGATGATGCAAATGCTAAAAAACTGTGGTGCAGACCAATATGCGATCAATAAAGAACGTATGCTGCGTGTGGCGGAATATAGCCGTGATTGCTTACGCACTTTGCGTGATGAAACAGGTATCAGCTATGAAAACCGTTCAAAAGGTACTTTGCAGTTGTTCCGTAAAGATTCGCAGCTGGAAGCGGTGCAGCGTGATATCGAAGTATTAAAAGAAACGGGTGTTGAGTTTGAATTGCTGGATCGTGATGGTTTAAGCAAAGTTGAGCCTGCATTGGCAGAAGCCAAAGATAAATTGGTTGGTGGTCTGCATTTACCAAATGATGAAACCGGTGATTGCTACTTATTTACCAATGCTTTGGCTGAACAGGCTAAAACACTTGGTGTTGATTTTCAGTTTAATCAAAATGTTGAAAAACTGATTGTCGAAGGCGGTGAAGTTAAAGGTGTGTTGGTCAATGGCAAAGTCCTGACTGCAGACCGCTATGTTTTGGCTTTTGGCAGTTATTCACGTGATTTCTTAAAACCGCTGAATTTGGATTTGCCGGTTTATCCAGTGAAAGGCTATTCATTAACCGTGCCGATTGTAGACCCAAGCCATGCACCGCAATCTACCGTGTTGGATGAAACCTATAAAATCGCCATTACCCGTTTTGACAACCGTATCCGCGTAGGTGGTATGGCTGAATTAAGTGGCTTTAATTTAGGCTTGAATCAGGACCGCCGCGGCACATTGGAAATGGTGACTCGTGACTTGTTCCCGGGTGGCGATTTAGAGCAAGCTTCGTTCTGGACTGGCTTGCGGCCGATGACACCGGACAGCACACCAATTATTGGGCGGACAAAGTACAACAATCTATTTTTGAATACCGGTCATGGCACATTGGGGTGGACCATGGCGTGCGGTTCAGGAAAATTGATCAGTGACCTTGTACTAGGACAACAGGCCGAGATCAGCACAGAAGGCTTATCGCTGCAGCGTTACGCACATGCAGCATAAAGAATGCGGTTTGCAGGGTGAATAGCTCGGCAAACCGCATTTTTGTTATTCACCGATTCAAGGAAGAAGAGCATGTCACGGCCGATACAAGCTGTTATTCATTTAGATGCCTTAGCGCATAATTTACATGTGGCGAAGCGATTTGCCAGACAGAATGTGTCTGATGCGCACGTTTATGCGGTGGTTAAAGCCAATGCTTATGGTCACGGCATAGAGCGCGTCTATGAGGCGTTCAAACATGCAGATGGTTTTGCTTTGTTGGATATTGCGGAAGCTAAACGCTTGCGTGCTTTGGGCTGGCAAGGGGATATTTTGCTGCTGGAAGGCATTTTCAGCCTGCAGGATTTACTGGACTGCCATCAGCTCAAATTGAGTTTTAGCGTACATAGCGAACATCAAATCGACTGGCTGCGCCAATTTCAATACAGTTATCCGCAAGCGCAGTTTGATATTTTTGTCAAAATGAACTCAGGCATGAACCGTTTGGGCTTTGTTCCTGAAGCTTATGTCGAAGCATGGGGTGAACTGCAAAAATTGAGTATTGTACGCAGCCTGACACACATGATGCATTTTTCAGATGCCGATGGTGAGCGTTTTGGCGAATCGGGCATTGCCTATCAATACCAATGTTTCCAGCAGATGGTTCAGCAGTTTCCTGCGCCAGTCACCGTCAGCAACAGCGCTGCAATTTTACGTCATTCAACGGTGTTGCAGTCCAATATTGTCCGCAGCGGCATCATGCTCTACGGCAGTTCTCCTGATTATCCACAGCATACGATTCGCGATTGGCAGTTGCAGCCTACGATGACGCTACGTAGCGAAATTATCGGTGTGCAGACCTTGCAGGCAGGGCAAAGCGTCGGCTATGGCTCTAATTTTGTAGCAGAAAAAACCATGCGTATTGGTATTGCAGCCTGCGGCTATGCCGATGGTTATCAGCGTGCCTCACCAATGGGTACGCCGGTGTTGATTGATGGTCAGGCATCCGGTCTGATTGGCCGCGTCAGTATGGATATGCTGGCGGTGGATTTAACCCATTTGCCTGACAGTGACATTGGTTCGGAAGTGGTGCTGTGGGGCAAGGCTTCAAATGGCGCAGTACTGCCGATTGATGATGTTGCGAAAGCCTCAGGTACTGTCGGTTATGAACTGATGTGCGCTGTGACTCAGCGCGTCCCTTTTATTGTCGATGCGGGGCGTATTGCAGCTGAGTCTGCGGCCTAATCATCGATTTAATGGCTAATTCAAAGACTGAAAATTCAGTCGAATATTTTTAATTTTACCAGTCAATAACGGGCACTGCCTTAGTGCTTAAAGATGAAAATGTACAAGGAAACATGACCATGTCAGACCCTATTCAACGATTCGGTAGCAACGATTTTATGAGTGCAGTCACAGTGTTTAATCAAGTGGTTTACCTCTCTGGGCAAGTGCCGAAAAATCCGGAAGCTGGGATTGAAGCGCAGACTTTGGATGTGCTGAACACGATTGATCAATTACTGGCTCAAGCGGGCAGTGACAAATCTAAAATGCTATCTGCACAGCTTTTTCTGAAAAATCTTTCGGATTTTAAAATTGTAAATGCGCTGTGGGCAGAATGGCTGAAAGATTCACCAAAACCTGCGCGCGCCACCATTCAGGCGGAGCTGGTCAATCCAGACTGGCTGATTGAAATTGCGGTTACCGCTGCACAACCTTAAGTTGTGCAGTTTTTATTTTTGAATTTTCCATGTTTGCTTCGGCAGTTTTAGCTCAATAGGACATTGGGCAGGGCAGTTAGCGTTAATCGAGAACTGCGCCGTTGCAGGCATTATAAGGACATCAACTATGGCTACACATCAAGATGACGTGCAATCGTCGCCTCATGAACTGCAGCGCAAGCTATCCAACCGTCATTTACAGCTGATCGCCATTGGCGGCGCTATTGGCACGGGCCTATTTATGGGCTCGGGTAAAACCATCTCCTTGGCTGGACCATCCATTCTGTTTATTTACATGATTATTGGTCTGATGTTTTTCTTTTTGATGCGTGCACTGGGTGAAATCCTGCTGTCGAATTTGCACTACAAATCCTTTATCGATATGGCGCATGATCTGATTGGGCCGGGTGCAGGCTACTATATTGGCTGGTCGTATTGGCTCGGCTGGGTTTTAGTCGGTATTGCGGATTTGGCTGCCATTATTAACTATTTAGGCTTTTGGCTACCGCCCGATGTTGGCTTTACCCCCATGGGGCAGGCACTGATCAGTGCGGGTTGTGTGCTGTTGGTTCTCGGTTTGAATTTGCTGACAGTCAAGCTGTTTGGTGAAGTTGAATTTTGGTTTGCCTTAATCAAAATTTTGGCGATTTTAGGCCTGATTGTGATTGGCGGTTTTATGGTGTTTAGTCACTTCCATTCGCCAGATGGAACAGCATCGAGTTTTAGCAATGTTTGGTCACATGGTGGCATGTTCCCTAAAGGCTCAGATGGTTTCCTTGCCGGTTTCCAGATTGCGCTGTTTGCTTTTGTCGGGGTTGAGCTATTAGGCACCATGGCTGCTGAAACCAAAGATCCTGAAAAGAACTTGCCGAAAGCTGTAAATGCGATTCCAACCCGAATTATCCTGTTTTATGTGCTGTCTTTGTTTGTAGTGATGTCGGTAACACCGTGGGATAAAATTCCAGCGGATCAAAGTCCATTTGTATCGCTGTTCCTGCATGCCGGTATTCCGGTTTCAGCCATTATTATGAACTTGGTGGTGCTGTCATCGGTCATGTCATCAATGAACAGTGGGGTGTTTTCAACCTCACGCATGCTGTTCGGTTTGGCACGAGGCGGTCAGGCACCGCAAGCATTGGCGCGATTATCTAAGCGCGCTGTCCCTGCACAGGGCTTAATTTTCTCTTGCTTCTTTATTATGGCGGGTGCGGGTCTGCAATACTTTGTACCGAATACCATTGAAGCGTTCACTTTGGCCAGCTCACTTTGTGTGATTTTATTTATCAGCATTTGGGCGCTGATCATGGTCTGCTACTTGCGTTATCGCAAACAGCAGCCGGAGAATCATGCCAAATCGACCTTTAAAATGCCGGGTGGTGTATGGATGAGCTATATCGTTTTAGCCTTTCTATTCTTTGCTTTGATTATTTTAAGCTTGGAGCCGGATACACTAAAAGCGTTGATGGTCAGTCCGCTTTGGTTGGTGATTTTGGCGGTCACTTATCGTGTCCTGTATTTGCCGCGTGTGAAACGGCGGATGCTGGAACAGCTCTGATTGATTTCAGTGTAGTGTATAAACCTTATCATCAAAGCCTGCATCATGCGGGCTTTGATCTTTTTGATTAGGGGTAAATGCAATATCTCTATTTTTGATAGATCGAATACGTTAGAGGGGGGAGTTAATTTAACCTAGTTTGGCTACCATGTATTATCTATATGAAAATCTAAGCATAAATAAAATGTGCTAATCTGAACGTTAATTATAATGAAAATGAATAAGATGATGAGAGTTGCGCTGTGGGTGGTTGGAATTGTGTTTGTGGTCGCAATGTTGATCTCGGCTTTTTTGCATTGGCTACGCACGGATCAAGCACTAAGTATAGAGGCTAGAAATTTGATTCAGCATGATTTGCTCTATCAACCTTCTTTAAAAGTTGCACCATATTTTGATTTGCTGGGCATTGATGCTAAAGATCAGTTAAATCCGCAAGTTTTGGGGCGTTGGCGTTATCATCGTGAGTGGGCAAACTATATTGGTGAATTGACTTCAACTGAGCAAGTAGATATACCAAATGCATTGAATCAGCATTTAGTGCGTAAACATTTTTCTGAGAAAAATACTGCACTTTTTGAACAATTGAAGATAGCTTTAAATCATCAACCCGCTAAATTTAAAATACTGGTTCGAGAGCATGCTACTGTGCTTCAATCGCTTATCAATCAAGAGCATATTCCATTAAAGCGTTTGAATGATTTATGGCTACGGACCAACTATGTGTCTTTACCTCAAGCTCCGATAGCGACTTCTCCCAATTATAAGTATTTATATCAACTACGCCAATCTCAACTTTTAATTAATTTTTCCAACTGTAAAGGAGGATTACCTAATTGAGAATTTAAAACGACTGAA
>NZ_JBLZXR010000145.1:0-57482 GCF_050285345.1 Acinetobacter sp. | reverse complement strand
TATTTTGATGTGACAAAGCCTGAGTCCTTCTCGTTAAAGTGTTGGTTCGCACTTATATTTTAACGATTTGGGCTCAGATTTTTTTATTTAAATTAAACTATGGGACAGCAGTGGCCGAAGCTTCCTCTTAGAATACTAACGAGATGCATTAAGCATGATGCGTATTGCCTTCTTCTTGCATTAATCGGTCAATTTCTTCTGGGTTCGCCAAAGCAAAATCCAATTTTTCTTTGTCCAATTGACCGACCCATTTCGCAACAACAATTGTTGCCAATGAGTTACCAACAAGGTTCGTTAAAGCACGCGCTTCAGACATGAAACGGTCAATACCTAGAATCAATGCCAGACCCGCTACAGGAATATGTCCCACAGCAGAAAGCGTTGCCGCCATAACAATAAAGCCAGAACCCGTTACACCCGCTGCACCTTTCGATGAAATTAAAAGTACCAATAACAGGGTAATTTGGTGTGAAAGGTCAAGCTGCGTATTGGTTGCTTGTGCAATAAAGATAGCCGCCATGGTTAAGTAGATTGACGTACCATCGAGGTTAAATGAGTAACCTGTAGGAATAACCAAGCCCACAACTGATTTTTCTGCCCCAGCAAGCTCCAATTTTTTAAGCATACGCGGTAAGACAGATTCAGAAGATGAAGTCCCTAATACAATCAATAATTCTTCACGAATCATGCGAATCATTTTCAGGATACTAAAGCCACAAATACGTGCAATTGTGCCCAGTACAAGGAAAACAAACAGTAGACAAGTCACATAGAAGCAGAGAATTAACTGACCTAATTGCGCCAAACTACCAATACCATATTTACCAATAGTATATGCCATTGCACCGAATGCCCCGATTGGTGCAAGCTTCATGATCATATTTACAATATTAAAGAATACTTGTGCAATTTGATCTACGAATTTCAGTACAGGTTTACCGGCATCGCCCAGTTTATGCAGTGCAAAACCGAATAATAAAGCAAACAATAGAACTTGAAGAATTTCACCCTGCGCAAAAGCACCAACCACGGTGTCAGGAATAATATTCATAAAGAATTCCTGAGTGGATTGGGCTGCACCAGATTCAACATATTTAGAAATACCTGAAGTATCTAAAGATGCTGGATCTACGTTCATGCCTACGCCTGGTTTAGCAATATTAATGACTGCTAGACCAATAATGAGTGCAATAGTCGATACAATTTCAAAATACAGTAATGCCACACCACCTGTTTTACCCACAGATTTCATGCTTTCCATACCCGCAATACCACTTACGACAGTACAGAAAATCACAGGTGCAATAATCATTTTGATCAGCTTGATGAAACCTTGTCCTAATGGATAGAACAATTCACCCCAGCCTTTCACGTATTGCTCGGTACCGTTAATAATTTGAGTACCACTTGGCGAGTAATGACCAACCAAGACACCTGCAATAATGGCAACGATCACTTGAAAGTACAGTGACTTATAAATTGGTTTTTTAGCCATAATATTACTTCACGATATATTTCTGCTTTCAAGAAATATTCAGTTTTTGCCTATTTTCAAAAAATAAACAGCCCAAAACCCTTTTGCCATCGGCAAAAGAGCACCAAAGTATTTGATATAAACAAATACGAAAAATACAAAAATGTGCAAAGTGGCTGAGAAATAGCCACATCAGGACCTGATATAAAAATCAGTTCATTGATCAGGAGATGAAACACATACTAAAGTAGGTTAAATTTTACCTGTTTTTTTTAGGCTTGTTGCGCTGTAAATGTTAATTTAGGTCACAAAACAAACACAACTTATTAGACTATAGTCTAAATACAGCATTTTTTAGTCTTAACTTCAGGCTGAAAAATACCGACTATAGAAGTAAACTATCCTTAAGTCCTAGATTTTATGCCAAGCGTCCGAATGAACAATAAACGAAATATTTATAAAGATTTTGAACATCCCTTTGCCCAATTTGTCCGTATTGTCGGCAAAGGCAAAAGTGGTGCCCGCTCACTGACCTATGACGAAGCCTATCAAGCTTTTAGTATGATCTTAAAAGATGAGGTTTTAGATGTGCAATTGGGCGCTTTCTTGATGTTATTGCGGGTAAAAGAAGAATCTGTGGATGAATTGACCGGATTTGTTCAAGCCACGCGCGATCAATTAAACTTTAAACCGCTTGAAGTTGATTTGGATTGGTCATCCTATGCAGGGAAGCGTAAACACTATCCATGGTTTTTACTTGCGGCCTTAACCCTAGCCAAACATGGTTATAAAATCGTAATGCATGGCGCTTCTGGCCACACCATCAACAGGCTTTATACAGAACAAGTATTAGAGTATTTGGGTTTTCCTATTTGCCAAAATGATCATGATGTGGAACAGCAATTAAAACAGCGAAATTTTGCTTATCTTCCATTAGAAGTGATCTCTCCTATTTTGAGTGATTTGATTTCACTGCGTAATGTCATGGGGTTGCGTTCACCGATTCATACCTTGGCACGTTTAATTAATCCCTTTAACGCTAAAGCCACACTGCAAGCGATCTTTCATCCGGCTTATCGCACATCACATCAACGCGCTGCGTTTCAATTGGGTTATCAAAATAGTGCGGTGATTAAAGGTGAAGGCGGTGAGTTTGAACGCAATCCCGATGCTAAAACATTAATTTGCGGAATCAAAGACGGTGAAATGTATGAACATGAATTACCAAAACTGACCGATAATCGTAGCCCCGTTGAAGAAGAATTAGATTTAGCCATATTTAAAGCCGTGTGGGACGGTCAACAAGCGCATGAATATGGTGAAATTGCGGTCATAGAAACTATGGGCATTGCACTATATAGCATGGGTGTTTGTCCAAGCTATGAAGAGGCTATGCTCAAAGCTAAAGCACTTTGGGCAGATCGGTTCTAATCTAATTTTTCAGTTCATAATGGATGTTCCCTCTCCTTTTAAAGGATGAGCGTAGTTACGCACAAGAGGGAGAGGATTTAGATGAAAACTCCCCCCTCATCCTCTTGCGGAGCATGCTCCTCATCCCTGAGCCATATATGGCGCAAGAGAAGGAACTGTTCATGACTAATTTAATCTCTAATTCTGAACATTTTTTGACTTTTTCAAGAGATCTATTTTAGTTTTATTGATTGCATTGAAAGATTTTTTACTTATTTTTGAGATTTAAAAAAGCCATATGATTGCTCTAACCATATGGCTTTTTGAAGTGAATTCGATTAGACAAAACGAATTGGCTTGAACTCTGGCTCTTCAACATGTGAGTCGCAATGTTCGTCTTCTTCTTTCGTTCCACGGTCAATATAACCACTACGCTCTTCTTCAGGCAAATGTTTAATTTCCCACGCGTACACTGCTTGCATACAAATCTGACGTTGTTCTTGAGTCAGTGCAACGCCATTGGGCCATTTACCAATTTCAATTGCCGTTTTAAGTCGACCAACTATTTCAGGATCGAGTACGGCAAGCATCTGTTCAATATTCATAATTAATCCTGCTTTAATGAGTCAAAATCTTGGTTCCAACCGAGTTTGGTACGACACGCCATATAGAAGTCATAACCGGGTGGATGTAATAAGTTGAGCTTAAATGGATGTTTACGGATATGTAAACTATCGCCTACACCCAATGATACACTGTGTTGGCCGTCGGCACTAACCATTGGTAATACACGGTTTTCACGAATGAGTATTTTGATTTCGCTTTGACCACCGACCACAATTGGGCGTGATGACAAAGTATGAGGATGCATCGGCACCAAGGCAATCGCATCCATACTCGGATGTACAATTGGTCCACCACCAGAAAGTGCGTAGGCAGTTGAACCGGTTGGGGTTGAAACGATCAAACCATCACTGTGCTGACGATAAACATATTGCCCATCAATATTCAGTTCAAAGTCGATCATATGCACAGACTTACCGGAATGCAGCACAATATCGTTTAAAGCCACGGCATCATAAATCGACTCGCCTTTGGAGCGAATTTCCATTTCCAATAAGAAACGGCGATCGAGCTGAAATTCACCTTTCAGCACTTGGTCTAGCTTAAAAATCACTTCAGTCGGTTTGATATCGGTTAAAAAACCCAAGCGGCCACGGTTTACACCAATCACAGGCGTATTATGCTTTACCAACGCGCGCGCAGCATGCAGTAAAGAACCATCACCACCGACAACAATAACTAAATCGACGACTTCACCAAGCAGTGCACGGCTCACGGTTTGAGTATTGTTATAAGGAACCAATTGCGCTGTTTGCGTATCAAATACAGGATGTAATCCTAAACTCAAGATATGATCATGGATCAAACATAGGGTTTCGATCACGGATGATTTATCTGGACGACCAATCAACCCAATGTTTCGAAATGATTTATGTGAAATTTGCACCTGCGCCATTGCTCCGCTTCGCCTCGGCCATATCATATCACTAACAGAAATGATTTAAAAAAACTTTAAAGTGTCTACTTTAGTCATGTTCATATCGACATTTTGCATACATATAACAGATTAATTATTGCAAAATGCTGAAAAGCTTCGCATGATTAGCAAAATTTCTCAGGGTCTGATCATTATTTATGAAGTCTGAACGTGGCATAGGCTTAATTGCACTTATTTTCTCACTGCTGATTATCGGTGGATTTATAGTGTTCAGCATTTATCTCATTCGTCTTGATAATATTGTACGGGATAAATTTGAAGGTCAGCGTTGGGATATTCCAGCCAAAGTATTTGCGCGTCCTTTAGAAATTTATTCGAATGCACCCGTCAGCCAAGCAGATTTCAACGAAGAATTGAAACTCTTGGGTTATAAGTCACAAAATAGTTATGCAAAAACCGGAAGCTATGTCACTTCAGGTAATGTCACTTATGTACATACACGTGGCTTCGATTTTGGTGACAGTGTCGACCCAGAACAAGTGCTTAAAGTAACTTTTGATCAAGATCAAATTACCGAAGTCAGTGCAACTAAACCCTCAAGCAGTGGGATTGCCCGTTTAGAGCCAATGCTAATTGGTGGGATTTACCCGCAGCACAATGAAGACCGTGTGCTGATTAAACTGGATAAAGTGCCTAAGCCACTTATTCAAGCTTTAATTGCAACCGAAGACCGCAACTTCTATCAACATCATGGCATTTCTTTCCGTGGTACTGCACGTGCTATTGTCAGCAACATCACTGGTGGTAAACGACAAGGTGGTTCAACCCTAACTCAGCAGTTGGTTAAAAACTTCTATTTATCCCCTGAAAAAACCATTAAGCGTAAAGCCAATGAAGCATTAATGGCGATGCTGATTGAATTGCATTATGACAAAGATGAAATTCTGGAAACTTATTTAAATGAAGTGAACTTAGGCCAAAACGGTAACTATTCTATTAATGGCTATGGTTTAGCCTCACAATTCTATTTTGGTTTACCGCTGCGTGAATTAAATATTGCTCAGCAGGCTTATTTAGTCGGTTTAGTCCAAGGCCCTACCCTGTATAACCCTTGGAAAAATCCAGAACTGGCAAAAAAACGTCGTGATATCGTCCTCAACAACATGGTGGTCATGGGCTATTTAACCCAAGAACAATATGAAACTGAGTCTGCACGTCCATTAAATGTAATTTCCAAACCGACTTTAGGTCCATCACGTTTCCCAGACTTTATGGATATTGTGCGCCGTCAATTACGTACTGAATATCAAGAAAGTGATTTGACCAATCAGGGTTTACGTATTTTCACAACCCTAGATCCAATCGCACAAACCCATGTACAAAGTGCATTTAAAGATTCTGTTGAACGTTTAAGTAAAGCGAATCCTGCGCGTTTAAAAGAATTACAAGGCGCAGTATTGGTTTCCCATCCTGAAAATGGTGAATTGGTTGCCGCTGTGGGGTCGACACAAGACTTCACTGGTTTTAACCGGACCATGGATGCCAAACGTCAAGTCGGTTCGTTATTGAAACCGGTCATTTACCTCAGTGCGATTGAATCCAACCGTTATAACTGGGCAAGTCAAATTCAAGATAGCCCAATTAGCATTCAAAGTGATGGCAAAGCATGGACACCGAAAAACTATAGTGGTGGTGCACATGGTGTGGTGCCAATGGTTGATGCGCTCTCCAACTCTTATAACTTATCGGCAGTCCGTTTAGGTCAAGAGTTGGGTATGTCGACCTTTATTAATCACCTGAAAAAGTTTGGTGTAACCTCAAACATTCCAAATTATCCGTCAATCTACCTCGGTGCTATTGATATGTCACCGATGGAAGTAATGAGTATTTACGGTAACTTTGCAACAGGTGGTTTTAAATATCCAACCAAAGCGATTCGTTCAGTTGTGGATTCAAATGGTCGTCTACTTGACCGCTATAGCTTAACCGTACAACCGACGATTTCTCCTGATGCAGCCTTTATTTTAAACTATGGTTTGCAACAGGTAATGAGCTCAGGTACAGGTCGCTCGGCTTATGCCTCATTACCTGCTTCACTGAAGTTGGCTGGTAAATCTGGTACCACCAACGATACACGTGACTCTTGGTTTGCAGGCTATTCGGGTAATTATTTAAGTGTGGTGTGGCTAGGTCTGGACGATAACAAAGTTACAGGTTTAACCGGTTCATCGGGCGCACTCCCAGTTTGGACCAATGTGATGAAACAGTTGCGTCAAAAACCGGTGAATTTACGTCAACCTGATAACGTGCAATGGCACTGGCTTGACCGTTATTCAGGTAATTTGTCGGCAGAACATTGTACTGGTGCCATGTACATTCCACTGAATCGTAATTCGATTCCAAATCAGGCAACGGCTTGTGGCTCTACACAATATGAAGTAGAACCTTACACAGTTGATACTGAAGAAACGCAGCCAAACAGTGAACAAAATGATAGTTTAGGCGACTACATTCGTGAAAGTGATTTGGAAAATGATCAAGGTAGTCATGATCAGCAACGAATCATCTCAAGTGGAGAGTATTCAAATTAAACTGTATTTTTCAATGACCTTAAAATGGTTTTGCCTTCCAAGTTTAGCACTGCTGAGCTTGGCGGGTTGTCAAAATATCATTCAGACTGAGCCTGAAACAAAACCTCAGGTTCAAAATGAAAAAAAATCTGACATTCATGCTCCCTCTGGTGTGATCATTCACCCTTATGATCGTCCTGAAATTAAACGTCAGCGGATTGTCATTCCAGAACAAAAGCCTCAAATCCAAAAGTTTGAGGATGGCCGTAACTTGCCTGCCTTTAAAAAGCTGATGCAAACCACCCAAACAGCGTATGCCAATGGCAAATGGAATGAGGCTGAAGCTGCTGCAACACAAGCACAGCGTTTAGCGCCACAGTCGGCTGAAACATTTTTATATTTAGCCATGATTGCCAATCGCAAAAACCAACCTGCAAATGCAGAGTCACTTGCCCTACGTGGCTTAAGCTATGCGCAAACCAAGCCGATGAAAACCCAACTTTGGAATGTCGTGCTAAAAGCAGGTCAAATGCAAAAAAAAACCAGCACCATCAATAAAGCACAACAAGCACTGAAATCACTCTAATCTCGTAATAAAAAAATCCTCAGCAATGAAAATTCAACTGAGGCTTTTTTATGCATACTACCTTTTAGTAAGTAACACTAGAATAGAAAGTTAAATATGACGAATACCTGCGATTCCGTATGCACCATGTTGTTTTGCAATAGCGAATAACTTTTTTTGCATGCCGCCTAAGGCAAACACTGGAATATCGAGTGATTGTGCAATCTGTTCAAATTTTTCCCAACCTAAAGTGACATCATTCGGGTGTGTGTCTGTAGGCAATACAGGACTAAGTAATATCGCGTCACAGCCAATTTTTTGGGCATGTTGTGCAGAGACCACGTCATGACACGCGGCAAGATAGCGACAACCAAGGGTTAAATCTTCTGCTTGGCACTGCATGAGTTGATTTTGCTTTAAATGAATGGCGGAAATATGTCGTTGAACTTCAGGAGTCAATTTACGCCATAGCTCTACGTTAATGATCATTTGTTGTAAAAGAACAGTCGGCAGCTGATTGAGCGCTTGAGCATTTTCATCCGTTGCCTCTACGCGCCAGTAATACAATAATTCAGGATTGAAATTTTCAAGCATCGGCAGTGTTTTACCAATTTTAATCTGTTCAGCCCAATATAATCGCTGAATCATGCTTCGATTGGCTTGAGGAAAATTCAATTCCAGCAATTGGCTCCGTGTATACCAGGCCCAAGGCTGTTGAATTTCATTCAGCAATGCGGTCGGTACAACCGCATGGAATAGATGCAATCTAACAATCACATCTTCATATTCATGCTGGATAAAATCAAACTTGTTCCACTCATGTAGCCCAATCCCGACTTCTTCAAAAATTTCACGACGGCAGGCTTGCTCAGGTGTCTCACCCTCCTCTACTTTCCCGCCCGGAAATTCATGCTTATTGCCCTGATGCTGTTTGGCCTTACGCCACCCGACTAACACTTTGTCTTGATGCAATAAAATGGCGATCGCCACATCAAGTTGAGGTTTAGACATTGCTCTTGCTCTATTCCATTTAATGCCTAAGTGTAAGCAAATTTAGCTTTTTTATAAATTAATAAAAATATCGTTGACAGATGTATTTGATAATGATTATCATTTCAATCATTCAAAAATACACCACGGAGTCGATGGAATGAACGCACCTTTTAGCTTTTTTACTCGCAACAACGAAACACACCACTCACTACCAATGCTACATTCAAACAACCTTTTTGCATTAGGTCGTGAAATTCGCATTATGCATGCTGGTGAAGAATATCGCTTACGTTTAACCCGTAATAACCGCCTAATTTTGACCAAATAATTTCCTGATAATAATAATCAGCGCAATAACAAAAATCGTGGACAGCAGCAGTATGCGCATGCGTACTGCTTTTTAGTTTTTTCAATCATACATTTAGGTTTTCAATTTCTAATTTATTATATGGAAAGGTCAAATTCAGCTTTAAACCACCCAAGGCTGAGGCTTGAATATCTAAGTCACCGTGATGCAATTGAATAATCTTTTGCGCAATGGAAATCCCTAAACCCGAACCGGAAGTTTTGGTTCCCAGTACCCGATAAAATCGTTCACCAATGCGGTTTAATTGCTCTTGACTAATACCCCCACCCGAATTTTCAATCATCCAAACAATCTGATGCGCCAATGTATGCATCTGAATTTTCACAGCTCCCTGTTCAGGACTATAACGAATCGCATTATCGATTAAATTACGCAAAGCACTAAACATCAGTTCAGTATTCATCGACATCGTGATTGACTGGGTTTGAATGGAAAATTCGATCTGCTTCTGCTCTGAGAATGGCGCTAAGGCTTCTAATGCTTGCAAAGTTATTTGTTCTAAATCTGCTTGTTTTTTCTGAAGCTGATCCGTTTGAGTCGGATCTAATCGAGCAAGCATCAGTAAGTTCTCTAAAACCCGCGTTCCTCGGCTAACATCTTGCTGAATCGCATTTAAATCAGGTTGTATCTCTGGATATTTACGTTGTAGCACCTGTAAACGCATTTGAATGGCCGATAGCGGCGAACGTAACTCATGTGACGCATCCGAAGTGAAACGCTGTTCTGCTTGCAATGCAGCATCCAAACGCTGTAGTAAATGATTGAGCTGCGTTTGGATCGGTTCCAATTCTTTCAGTGCAGGGCTGGCTAAAGCAATCGGCGCCAAATCATCGACACTTTTTTGCGCAATTTGGCTGGAAAATAGCTGTAAACTCTGTAGTCGGCGCTTAATTAAAATATGTAGCAGGAGCCATTGAATCAACCAAACCACCAGTAAAATGGCCGAGTAACCCACCACACTTTGTAAACTTTCTTTAAAACGTACTTTTATCGGCTGCAAAATTTGCACACTGAGTTGATCATCTTGCTGCTGATAACTACGCCAAAGCTGCCCATCTTCCCAGATAAAATGATGACCATGTTCAAATGTCATTTGTGGAAAATGCTGATGCTGATTTTCCGATTCGGTCAGCACTTGAGCGCCACGTGTAAGCTGATAATGGATCTCAAACTCGTCACTCAGCTCATCCACTTGTTCTGCGGTTTTTTGCGTGAGATCTGTCGATAGCAGCATATCTGCAACTTGATCCATCAGCTCATCATGCACATCCATCATGTAATACAGACTAAAACCCAACATTAAAAATAGCGAAATCACACCTGCCCAGACCGCACTTAGCAGTGAGGTTTTGATCAGTTGGCTTTGCAGTGAAATGCTCTTTTGAGTCTGCATCGTTTTAACCTTACTCAGGTAGATTCATTCGATAACCCAACCCACGGATGGTTTTAATATATTCGCTACCAATTTTTTTCCGCAGTTGGTAAATAAACACCTCTATGGCATTACTTTCGACTTCATCGCCCCATGCATATAACGACTCCTCCAGTTGGCTGCGCGTCATAATATGTTCAGGGTTCAGCATCATTTTATGCAGGATTTGATATTCCCGAGAGGTTAACTCGATACGGATGGCATTCTTATGTAAAGTTTTGGCTTGTATATCCAAACGTAAGTCACCAAAACTGAGGCAATTATTGACCTGCTGATGCTGTGTCCTCAGTTGCGCCCGTACGCGTGCAGAAAGCTCTTCCAAGCTAAAGGGTTTGATCAAATAATCATGTGCGCCTAAATCCAAACCTTCGACACGATCGGCAATACTATCGCGTGCCGTCAAAAAAAGTACTGGCGCCTGCGGATAGATTTTGATGAGTTGCTTTAAAATTTCATCACCTGTAACTTGAGGCAAACCACGATCTAATAAGACACAGTCATAATGATGCTGTTCCAAAGCCAAAATTGCATGGTCACCACGCTCGACCCAATCCACGCTATACCCATCCATTTCCAACCAAGTTTTTATACTTTCAGCTTGGGATGCATCATCTTCGGCAAGTAATATTCGCATAAACCGTCCTATGTTTTGACTTGTCTATTGTCTTTAGTGTAGCGAAAAAATATTGAATCAAAAAACCACATCCTGAGATGTGGTTTTTCTAAATTTAGATTAACTTTTCAATTTCCAACACTTTAAAACCTAACCAGATCGACATCAATTTCAACACGTTTGGTCGGCTTATAATCCACATCAACTTCACCCATTAAGGTCACAGGTGTTTTTGCAGAAATCGCTTTTCCGTGCCAAAGTTCATCATCAATATCTACCGTGATGCTACCGGTGGCATCACGGAATTGATATTTTTCATCACCGATCGATTTCACCACATAACCTTTCAACTGAACTTTTGTATTATCTTTTAGGTTTAAGGCTTGTTTCACCGTTGTGGTTTTTACAGCAACCGCTGCTTGATTCACTGCGGTATCGGCATGCGCTACAGCAATGCCTGCAACACCAACTAAACCCAAACTCAACACCACATTTCTTAACATGTTCATCTTCAACCTCATTGACTGTGTTTATTTCGATATCACTATTGAAACAAAGTAAAATGAGGCGAATCTTAAGAAACTCGAGATTGAAAATAATCTTAATTTAGCGGTACAACTCTTAAGACTTCTTCCAAAGTGGTTGTTCCTGCCAACACTTTACGTGCCCCTGCAATACGTAAAGGCTCAATCTGTTCTTTACGGGCCTGCTGACGCAATTGATTCAGCGTTGCATTTGCCCCAATCAACTGTTTGGTCTCGAGGCTGAGTGGCATAAACTCATAAATCCCCACACGGCCTTTATATCCGGTTTGACGGCATTCATCACAGCCAACAGCTTCATAAACAAAATTCGGCATTTCAATCGCATAATCAAAGGTCAGATGTTTCCACTCTTGCTCATTGATAAACGTTTCACGTTTACAATGTGGGCAAAGCTGACGCACCAAACGCTGTGCCAATACCCCTAAAATGGTTGCTGCTGTTAAAAAAGGTTGAATGCCCAAATCGTGTAAACGGGTCAAACTCGATGGCGCATCATTGGTATGCAGGGTCGATAAAACCAAGTGGCCGGTAAGCGCTGCTTGAATCGCCATATTGGCAGTATCATGGTCACGAATCTCCCCAACCATAATAATATCGGGGTCTTGACGCATTAAAGCACGCACACCATCGGCAAAACCTAGCTCAATGCCTGTATTAACCTGCATTTGGTTAAAGCTAGGCTCTAACATTTCAATCGGGTCTTCAATGGTACAGACGTTGACTTCTTCGGTTGCCAGTTGTTTCAGCGACGAATATAAAGTGGTGGTTTTCCCTGAACCGGTTGGGCCAGTCACCAAAATAATGCCGTGACTATGTCCCGTTAAGGTTTTCCAATCGTCGAGTAAGCGTCCATCAAAACCCAATTGTTGAAAGCTACGGACTAAAACTTCGGGGTCAAAGATACGCATCACCAACTTTTCACCAAAAGCCGTCGGTAAAGTCGAAAGACGGAGTTCGGTTTCCTGCCCTTTCGGTGTACGGGTTTTTAAACGGCCATCTTGGGGCTTACGTTTTTCCGCAACGTTCATCCGACCTAAAATTTTAATCCGCGATACTACGGCAGTTAAGGTATTGGCTGGCATGTTGTAAATAGTATGTAGTACCCCATCAATACGGAAACGGACTTTCCCGGTATCTTTTCGCGGCTCGAGATGAATATCACTTGCCCCCTGCTCAAAGGCAAATTGCAGCACCCAGTCCACCAACTTCACAATATGCTGATCATTGGCATCAGGGTTTTGGGTATCGCCTAATTGCAATAAGGCTTCGACACCTTTATTTTCCCGATCATAATTTGAAGATTTTTGTGAATTACTCACCGCACGGCTGACTTGGTAATATTCAACCAAATAGCGCTGTAATTGATCTGGACTGAGTAAGACGCGTTGAATTTTACGTGGTAAAACCGTACGTTCTAAGTTGGCAACCCATTCATTTTTATACGGTTGGTCAGTCGCAATCAGTACATGTTCATTTTGTAACTCTACAGCAAGAATACCATTTCGTACCGCAAACTCTTGTGACATGACACTGGTAAGCGCTGCAACATCTGCTTTAAGCGGGTCAATAATATAAAACGGTAAACCTGATTTTTCTGCTAACCACTGGCAAAGTCGATTTAAGGTCAGGGTCGATTGAGGATGACTTTGATCAACCAAATTAAAATTTGAGATCCATTGTAAAGGATGCCATTTCAACTGTTCACGCTGACGGTGCGTGGTTTGGATCAGCATTTTGTCTCTTTCAGTAATGCGTCCGTTTTTTTGTAATTGGTCTAAACACCAAGATGTATCGATTTCAAAATTAAAAGTCATTGTTATATGTCCCCAAACATCCGTTCACTATAACAAATATTCAGTATGAGGAACTTATTGCCATCACCGTTTTATGTTCTTGCCTAAAATTCACTCGTCGGTTTGTATTGAAAATTACTACTACTTCACAACATTTATCTTATAATTAATTGCTTTTCAAAAACTTTTATAACAACGATGACCTAAGAAGACAACATATGAAATTAAAATTACTTGCACTGAGTACTATGACCTTATTAACTTTAACTGCCTGTGGTGGTGGCGGTAGTTCATCCTCAAATAACAACTTAAATGAAAGTCCATCTATACCTAATTCGACTTTTCAACAGTGGTCTACTTTTGAACTGGATAGCCAAAGTGATGTGCTTTCCTATGAAAGTGAAAAAGCGACAATAGATAATGGAAAATTCTATGTCTTAGGAAATATGGATGATTCCTTTAGTGTGACTACAAATGGATTATACGATCAAGGTCCATTGCACAATACCTATGGTTATCTGAATGGCAATATCACCATCAATAATAATGTATGGACTGTTAATCCTTATTCATCAATCAATTCAACAGGTTTAAGGTTTGCAAACACAATGAAGCCGTTCAAGCTTGAAGGTGAAAATATGGCTGCGAAAGTTGATCCTTATAACCATTGGATACTAAAAAACAATCTTAATGATGCAAATAATTATATATCCAGTGGTGCTGTGAAATATCTAACTGCTATATCGAAAGTTAAATTTCCAGCAGGAGCTACCTGTTTACAATTAAACAAAGTGACTAATACTGAGCAGTATTTAGATCTCTTTAATGATACAGATAATACTGATCAAGAAATATTAGCAGACCGGTGGAATGATCTCAGTACAGATATCAATGCTAAAAAATACATCATGAAAGATACCATTGCATACACGATAACTGATGAGGATGAAAGTGAATATGGCGTGGCACAATATAAAAATCGTTTATATGACGCCTATCTTTATCAAAAGGGTGTTGAATATGATCTCCAAGCGTTAATTAAATCTGTTGATGCTTTAGCCAATGCTGCAACGAACGCTACAGAAAAAACTCAAATTCTGGAATTTAAAAAGTTAGTCGAGAATTCTTGTAGCCTATATAACGATGTCGCGATGAATGCAATTCAGCAAAATTTTGAATCCAATAAATAATTTATAAGTTGAATTGAACAAGGAGTTTTTAAAGCTCCTTGTGTTCACACTGAATTTCAAGCACTTCTACATCAAAACCAATCATCCTAAACTTCACATTCAATCCAGCAAACAACATGCCATATACTCGCCCCGCATCATGTTGATATGCAGGTCGTGGATCTAAAGATAACACCTCTTGTAACTCGAAAACTGTCTGTATCTCTAAAGAACCCATAGCGATCAACTGATCTTTTTGCAGTTCAGCTGCTTCTGACCAAATCACTTGTTTACGTACAGGTTCATCCTGAGCATAACCACTTTGCGCATCCATCACGGCATCTGAATATTGAATATAAGGTTTAATATCTAAAATAGGCGTGCCATCCAACAAGTCACTGCCTGTCACGTATATTCGTACTGATTTTCCGATCTTCTTTACTTCTTTGAGTTGTACCACAGACAAACCCATTGGCGAAGGTCGATACATACTGCGTGTGGCAAATACGCCTATTTTCTTATTCCCACCCAAACGTGGTGGACGTACTTGCGGACGGAATTTTGTGGACTCCGCATTTTTATTGTCATGAAACTGCCAAATCAGCCAAAGATGACTAAATTCCTCAATCCCCTCAAATGCCATTAAGTCATTATAGGGTTCAAGCATTTCAATATAAGATTCGACCTGAACTAAATTTGGCTGACGCGGAATACCAAATTTTTCTCGGTAGGGAGATTTCATATACCCAATTATTGGTATTTTAAGCTCAGTCATAATCACTTTTTCTGATAAGTTCAATTAAATATATTCAGTTTATCGAGAATGAATTTAGATTAGAATAGTACGCTGTCCTAATTTGATAATTTATTGAGACCTTTAATGGCTGCTTTTAACGTCGAAAAGATTACTCACGTCCACCATTGGAATGATACTTTATTCTCTTTTAAAACGACTCGCGACACGGCGTTACGTTTTAAAAACGGTCAGTTTGTGATGATCGGTCTTGAATTAAATGGTAAGCCTTTAATGCGCGCTTATTCTATTGCTAGCGCAAACTATGAAGAAGAGTTAGAGTTTTTCTCTATTAAAGTTCCAGATGGGCCTTTAACGTCGATTTTACAAAAAGTAAAAGTGGGCGACGAAATTTTAGTTTCTAAAAAACCAACAGGAACTTTAGTTCTGGATGACTTAAATCCGGGTAAAAACTTATACCTACTTTCTTCTGGTACAGGGCTTGCTCCGTTCCTTTCAGTCATTCGTGACCCTGAAACTTACGAACGTTTTGAAAAAATTATCGTGGTTCACGGTACACGTTTTATTTCAGAATTGGCTTACCAAGATTTAATTCTTGACGAAGTTCCAAACCACGAATTCTTTGGTGAATTAGGTGCGAAAGAAAAATTAGTTTACTACCCAACGGTAACGCGTGAAGAATTCCACACTCAAGGTCGTGTCACCACTGCAATTGAGTCTGGTCAATTATTTGAAAAAATTGGTTTACCACGTTTCAACCCAGAAACTGACCGTGCAATGCTTTGTGGTAGCCCTGCTTTCCTTGACGACGTTGCTGCACTACTTGATCAACACGGTCTTAAAGAATCACCTAAAATGGGTGTGCTCGGTGACTACGTGATCGAACGTGCATTCGTTGAAAAATAAGATTTCTTATTATTTCCAATAATATTGGATCAAAAAACCGAGCTATTTAGCTCGGTTTTTTATTGCTATCATCACGAAAAAATTAACGTCCACGGCCTTCTTGGTTTGCAGACCCTGAACAACCTGCGCCCCCCCCAATAATAAAACCTCTTTCCGCCTTACATGAACCGATCATACGACCATGTGAGTCAAATGTAGTAACCGTCGATGCACAACCCGTCAGTACAACCGTTGCTACTAATGCAATAAGTGCTGATAATTTCACAATATTTCCCCTCTATTATTTACGGTGCTAAATTAATCTGATTTTGACTTGGTGGTACTGGTAATAGTCCAGTCTTGGCATCCACTGTATTGTAATTCACACCAATCGCATTGCCTGAGCCACCACAATGGGCACTGGCAGTCGAAAGTAAACCACGTGTTGCTTTACATGATCCAATCACCTGACCAGTTGCATCATAGGTCACAACTTTCGAGCTACACCCAGTAATTAACAACACAGCACCTACGACTAAAAATTTAATTATTTTCACTACACCCTCTGCTAAAAATCTCTAAAATATCCAGTTTATTTTTAGAAATTACTTACATTACTTATACTTAATTTAAATTCTATCAAAATGTTTTTATTTGTAAAGAAATAAATATTATGTGAATTTAAAAATATATTAGACCTCTTGCATAAATCATTTTTTATCCAACTCCATATTGTAAACCCCAGCAATTAAATTGAATCGTAATCCCAGTCTTTTATCTCTATTTCGATAACGCTCAGCCAAAATTTTAAAGGTTTTAAGGCAACCAAATATGTGCTCAATCCCAATTCTTCTTTTGTTGATCTCTTGGTTATAAATTTTAAGTTCAGGATCTAACTTACAGTGACGTTTAGCTTTTGATAGCAACAGACTATTCACATATACAACATAAATTCTCTGATAACCCTTATCTGCGAGGATAAAAGCCCCCTATAGGAATCTGATTAAAGTTGCGTTTAAAGAGCTCAAAATCATGTACTGAACCTCGATCAGCGCATAAACTCAGAATTCTCTGAGTTTTATAATGAATGATGGCTTGTACTTTAAAGGTGTATTTCTTTTTCTTGCCACTATAGCTTTTCTTCTGTTTTTTAGACCTTTGGATTGGAATTTCTGTGGCATGCTTAAATGAACAAGCGTCTAAGGACATCCATTTATTCTTCACCATCAAACTGCCAGTACACATCACCCCAATCACTTTCAAAATCAGGGAATATATCACCTTGTTTGAAATATTGACGTGAGTTTTCTTTAGCAAAAGTATACCAATAACCTGCGTGAGGACATGGGCTACCGGCAATAACAATATCTATTCTTTCTTGTTCTTGAACTTCAACTTCCACTCGTTTTAATTCAGGCCAAGTGCTGTCTTCATCAAATCGTGCAATCCATTGCTTTGAACTTACGGCATCAAAACGTGGATTTGGATCATCTGACCACGCATCCAAAGTGGTCAGTTTTAAGTTATCACAACGTATCGGTTTAATTAGTTCATTTGCCATCACCAATAAATCAGGAACACCTTCTTCAACAGGGTAAAGTGAAAGTTCACCCAACTGAATCCATAAACTGTATTTCGTTGAATTTTCTGGCTCTATAATTTTAGTAATTTCAATTCGTGAATCATTCAGTTTTTCGCGAATTTGTTGTTCGTTTAAATCAAGTTTTTCCAACCAATAAGGTGAAAGTAAAAAGCACCATGTAGGCGTACGAATACCGCCACCTAAACCATCCCTATCTTCTGCAATAAATATATTTTCATGAGAGAACTCCATTCCAGGATGATCAATATCGAGTCCGTAAAAATAATCTGTGAAAGTCCGTTCAACTGTTTCAAACTCTGGAGATATAAATGCAAATTGTCCAGTGTTTCCTATTTCATAACCACTATAAGCTTGAATCGGGTTAAGTATTTCTAGACATTTTTGAACAAATGAGTACCAAATATCTTTATTGGATCTATACCATTGATCACCAAAAGTTAATTTTAGACTAGAATAGCGCTCACTAGAGTCTCTAATCTTTGCACTTAAAGCCCAACGTGGACTTTGATCTTGAGATTGTGCAGATGTTGCACCTAAATAGTAAATGAAATATTTTTTATAAATTTTTGCCATTTCAGCTGATATTTCTTCACGACTTCTAATCCATGAAATTGCCTTTTTCCAAACCTCTATATCATCTCTATAACGTAATTTAAATGGTTTATTTATAATATCTTTTTCAAACCATTCATAAATATCAATTATTTTATTTATAATTTCTTCTACTTTATCGGCCGAATGGAAAAGATAAAAGGTGATATAAGGACAAACCCCAAACTCTTTATTTTCCTCTCCATACAAAATGGAAGTATCAAATGGAATATCACGAATGAGTTCTTCTATTTCCTCATCATTTAAATAAACTTGTGCTGTGCTCATAAAATATTCTTTTAATTAATACTTCTTTTTTTAGAGATCCAATATTATCAAGCCCCGAAGGGCATAAAACTGCCAGTACACATCACCCCAATCACTTTCAAAATCAGGGAAAATATCTCCCTATTTAAAGTATTGACGTGAGTTTTTTTATGATGGTAAATAAATAATCTACTTGAAAGCATTTTTAGCCTACCATTATTAAACAGAATGATTAATCATTTTTAGGGGGGGATACCCTACCACATTCCATTCGATACTTTCAGCTTCAGGCAAACTCTTCATTACATTAAATAAATTATACTTGATTAGACTATCCTCTACATGGTGGAGGTTAGGTATGGGATTATTCATCTCATAATTATATTGCTAAATGAAACCTAACAAACAACTTTCTGAAACAAAGCCCACCAAATATCCTATTTCATATATTGCCAAACATCAGGGTCTACATAGCTGTCATCAATATGATAGCCTTCCAGTTTAATTTTTTGTTCCTTAAATTTACGATCTTTTTCATTGTCTCTCCTTTCATCTAAAAAGGCTTGTTTTAACTGTTCTGCTGTCATTTCATCTGAGTTAGAAATAGCATTGAAACCACTATATCTAAAGTGCTCAAAACCATATCTAACAACATATTGTTCTTTTTCATCGTCTTTATGAGTTCTAGAAAGAGATATTCCTAAATTAATATTACTATTATATAAATCAAAAAACATGTGATCATTGGTCATATTCAACATTTCTTGCCATTCTTTAAAACTTAAAATATGGCTTGGATCAATAACCTTCCCCATATGCTTACTCATATATTTTAGATTATCTTGTTTATCTATACGTTCAGTAAAAGGTAAATAGTACTGTTTCCAGTTTTTCTCATTCATTTGCTTCATCAGTTTGACATAAGCGTTATATGCATCTTCACTCGTCGTATATTCATTAGCATGTAAACTAGCGGTCACATCCATAATTAAAACACCATCATTGCCCAATCGCGCAACTTGCGTCCCCATTACACTAATAACATTATCAATCTCAAAGTTGCTTTGTTCAGTCACAATTTTAACCTGTCCCAGTTTGGGCGGTCTCCAATCCAGTGATAAAAAATTCATCCCCGCAGGTTGGCGATCCATCGGCGCATTACTATATTGAACAAAATCTTTTAAACCTTGCTGTCCAAAATGTAAAATAGCACTTTGTTGTGGCATTATTTCATTTCCTTCACTTTTCGTATTTGGAGTACATGCCAATAATAGGCAACATATCGAAAATCCAAAAATTAAACTTAGATAATTTTTCATATTGAAACTTTTATTAAAAAAATCATTATTTTTTCCCTTCATTACTATTTGGATGTACTCCAAAGATAAAGTCTGCTTTACTCTGACTCCACCCCGTTATTTTTTTAACTCCTGATGTAGAAAGGTTCGACCTCTATCATCCAACATTAAACGATGATATTTTTCAGCTGCTTTGTTAATCCAAATCATTCGACTATCGTAGTCCTCTGCCTTTGTATCACTAAAAGGCGAAATATAGACATCCTCAGGCAATTCACTCAACTGCTTCGCCCGACTACCACTATAAGTACCAAACCAACCCTTCTTAACTTCATCCACATCATAATCGCTTGACAAAACTAAGGTTGCATCTGGCATTGCCCAGCCCATATACCAGCTTCTTTGCTTCTCTGCCCCCCATTTCGCGGAAGCCTTATTCCAAACAACAGTTTGCAAGATATTAAATTGTTCCTGAACTGCAATAGCCATTAAATGAGCAAATAATTGAGTTTTAGCATTAGTATATTTTTGCTTTTCAGATTTTGCTTGTAAAAAAATAGCCTCTATTTCAGGCAACAAAGCAAAAGCATTTTTGATTTGCTTTGTACTTCCTAAGTAATTAATCTCTGGCAAACAACTTGACCATGGTAGATTCATGACTTCTTTTTTTATATGAGTAAATTTTGAAATATTTCTTTGGGTTCTACAACTATCAAATGTTTTTGATGAAGTGCTCCAAGCATAATGCCAAGGGGCAATATCCATAAATAGCCACAAATTCCCTAAAGCAAAAAGATCGATTGGTTCTTTTATAGTATCTACAATAATAGGAGCAGAATAACCTGTCTGACTTCCCCAATGATCAAAAACATTAGCAACTGTTTTAGATGCAAATGCACCCAAACCCATCCAGTAATAACGACCTTTTAAATTTACATTACCATTTATCTCTTTTTCTAAGAAAATTTTAGCGTATGCTGCCGCTATTCTTCTTGCTCGTGCTTCATAACCTTCTTCAAGTCTATATAAGTTTTGTTTAGCATCTTTTAAATTTGAAAGACGCTGCATCGCTACTTGCTGATATACTTCCCAAAAAGTCAAACAATCACACTGTGCTATTTTGCAACTATTCTCAGTTGTATTGGTATTGCTCTTCCAGTCTAGATCACCTCCCATTATTCTACTTCTCCTTCGCTTTCATCTATTTCTAAAGTCATCCAGTTTAAATCTAATATTAAACCTTCTTCACCTTCCGTATTAATACGTTTAGATTTACCTTTATTATCCGCTTGTGCAATAAATTCTTGATCACTCGTAGAAACCTTATAGTCAATAAACTTCATAGGCTCACCGGACGGCAAAAGGATTTGGAATTTTTCATTATATATTTCATATGCAGGTAGTCCCTGTATATTAACTCCAACTTCTGCCCCCCCCCACAAACCTATGCTGCCCAGCCTTCACCTCAAACTTTCCAGCAGTAGTAGGCAATACACCCGCACTACTAATCTCAATTTGACTGCCGCCAGCAGTTAGCACGATTTTTTTGCTCGCTTTGATTTCAACTTTATCTTCCGTCGAAATAATTTGAATACCCTTTCTTGCAATCAGATCTGCCCCATCACCTTGGGCTTGGATTTCAACTTTGCCTTTGCCTGCATAGGCACGTAATCCCTCTTGTGCTGCAAATAGACTGATCTTGCTTTGTGCATGGGCAATCAAGGATTTTTGACTACTGAGGTTGATGCTATCGCCTGCACTTTGGCTGATCTGTCCATCTGCTGAAAGATGAATATCTTCCTGACTACTCACAGCAATTGAGTTCGGTGCAGATAAAATCATTAAGGCCTGTTTAAAGGCATCGGCCTTTTCTTTACTGCCTTTTTCGATTTGTCCAAGGAAGTTTTTTAAATTATCTAAGACTTCAAGTGGATCAGTTTGCTGGTTTTTCGCCACTTCACTTAAGGCTTTGCTGCTGTTTAAGTTGGCTTCGACTTGTTCTTTCGCGGGTTGTGCATCGAGGTGCATTGCCGCTGCTTGTTGTTGTGGGTGTGTGCTGACAAGGAGCCCTTGACCTGCACGCACTGCGCCCCATTGGTCGGTTCTTAGTTCAAAGCCTTCACCTCGACCTTCACTTTCTGCGGCTTCTTTGGGATGACTGAGGTTCCCTAGGTTGAGCTGAGTCGCACCATGGGTACTTTGTAATTGTGTTGAGATTTGTTCTGTGCTGTCATCAAAGCGCAGTTGTCCAAAGCCCTCACCTTGAACTTCTTTACTTTTTATTCCAGCCAGTTTTTTTGTGTCTGGCAGTTTGCCTTTACTATCAAATTGGGTTGGACTGCGCTGTGCTTCATGTATGCGCCCCACCACAAATGGGCGGTCGATATTGCCGTCAAAGAAATCGATGACCACGATTTCATTAATGCGCGGCAAGAATCGTGCGCCATAGCCTTCACCTGCCCAAGGGGTAAGCACATCTACCCATGCTGAGTCCGTGTCGTTGTCATTGCTGCCTGCACCGCCATCATGGCTGTGGTCATCTCCACGGGTAAATAAGAAGCGGACTTTGATTCGCCCCCATTCATCAACATGAATTTCTTCACCGCTTGGTCCAACGACTTTGGCCCGTTGCGGATGGGTGCTTGGACGATGTTCGAGTGGGTTATATTCAGGAACAGTAGAGATATTACGTCGTTGCAGAATTAAGTTATTGGCTTGGCGTTCTGCTTGTTCTTGAATCGGTTTAATCTTCCACTGGCTTTGTGCAATCAGTTGGTTGACTTGTTCGGTCAGATCTTTAGGTAAGTTGTTTTGGTTATAGAATTTCTTTTCTGTGATTAGAAATTCTTTGTCTGCGCCACTGTGTTGATCAATTTCAGGATGTTCATTCAATTCAAACCAGTAGCCGACTTGCGTATCACGCACGGTCGATTGCGCATTGAATTTTTTCGATTGTAAGTCATGGTAACGGCTGAGATTTCGGTTGAGTTTTTCAATTTGGCTATTGGATGCGGCTGTCGCTTGATCTTCACCGTTTAGGTCTTGCATCCACGCGGGGCTGACATGCCACGCTTGTTCCAAACTTAGGCTAGCATTGTCTTGGTTTTGGCTATGTTGATGTTTACTTTGAACTGAACCTGCGCCTTCTTCTTGGCTGAGGCCATCAGCTTGCCAGCGCTGTACATGGACCGCAGTCGGTTGAATGCTGCGTTCACCAATCAAACTGGTAATACTGTCTTGTTTTTCTGTGGCACTGGAGCGGTGGAAACGGATATTGCGGCGACTTAGGGCTTGATATTGACTATTGTCATCAATCAACCGAAGTTTTTGTTTTTCGATCGGGCTACTGGAATGCATCACTTTCAATTGCGCTTCATCAATCAGCCAGTTAATGCCTTCACTGCGCCAAAGTCGGGTTAAAAAGTCATAATCGCTTTCATTCGATTGCATGATGAAAGGTCGTACATCATAGTTTTGACTTAAACCGCTGAGATCTAGCGTTAGGCTTGCTGCAAAGAGCGGGCTTTTGCTTTGCCATTCTTTGAAAATAGTTTCACTGACCTCACGTACCGATTTGTTCATGAATACACGGCTATTACGGCGTTTATGCCACAGTGATGTTGCATCTTCTAAACTGAGTTTATACAAGGTAAGTGAACCATCACTCTGCCCTTGGGTGGCTTCGGTGATGATACCCGTAGTACGGAATAGTTCACCTTGATCAGTGACTTGATCGATGGCGACTTGTACACCAATAAATTGTTTTAGTGGAATAAAAGCATTGGTGGATAGGCAAATCAAGGTCGCTTGTACGCCTTGGTTTAAGACATGCTCACCATCAATACGCTGAATAAAGATTTCTTCATTCAAGGCAATATTTGAAAATTGTATGTGCATTGCACGTTTTTGTGCCGCTAACCCAAGTTTTTCTAATACAGCAAATATTTTGCCTAACATAATAAACGTTCTAAATTGTAGTTGTAGGAATTCATCCGATGCATATTCTAATCAAACATGCATCGGAATTTAATCATAAAACCCAGTGAAGATGTGTCGTTATGTAAACTCAAGAGCTGACTACAATTCCATTACCTAACCTACAATTATCTCTAGCGATCTACTCCAATGCAGGGTTTGAGATAAATCTTATGCACAAGTTTGTTTTTCCAACGCACTTTGCTTACGCTCTTGCAGCGCTTTTTTCATCACTTGGTAACCACCCGTTAAACCAAGGCTCGCCATAATCGCAGCGACAATGAGATCTGGCCATAAACTGCCTGTACCAAACACCCCGATGGCCGCAAAAATAACCGCGGCATTGCCAATCGCATCATTCCGGCTACACAGCCAAACTGATTTCATATTGGAATCCCCATCGCGAAATGCATATAGAATAAATGCCGTTGTCATGTTGGCGATTAATGCAAGCACACCAATCGCCCCCATGGTCATTGCCTCTGGAGGAATACCGAGCGTATAGGCATAAATCACTTTTGCCAGTACCACCACCCCAAACAGCGCCATGACGATACCTTTTGCCAAAGCCACCGTTGCTCGCCAATATAAACTTGCACCCAACACTGCCAGTGAAATTGCGTAATTGACCGCATCCCCGAAAAAATCTAAGGCATCGGCCCAAAGTGCAGAAGAATGTGCATACATCCCACCGACTAATTCTACGCCAAACATCAACAAGTTGATGAACAGCGCAATCCAGAGCGCGGTACGAAATTTACTGTTCGGCTTTTGAGGTGCTGGTTCATGACTACACGTACATGCCATTTTCGAACTCCAACATTTAAGATATACTTATTCAAAACTATGGACTCACTCCAAGGTCAAGTATGCAAGAACAAAAATATTTTTTAATTAAAGAACTCGCGTTGGCAACGGGTGTCAGTATCGATACCATACGTTTTTATGAAAAGAAAAATTTGCTCCAACCGAGCTTTCGCGCCGACAACAATTATCGTTACTATGGCGAAGAAATGTTCAAACGTTTAACCTTTATTAAACGTTGTCGTGCGCTGGATATGTCCTTAAATGAAATTAAAAGTCTAATTGAATTAGAGCAACAACCTGCTCAAAGCTGTCAAATGGTGAATCAATTAATTGACCAGCACATCATCCAAGTTTCTGAAAAAATTAAAGAATTACAGAAATTCAAAACACAATTAAAAGAGTTGCGTGCCACTTGCAATGAAACCTCCCGCATTGATGACTGTCAAATTTTAAAGCAACTTGAAAATGGAAAATCGTAAAAACCCAACTAATTTACTTGGTTGAATCCTTTTTTTAGATCACTACAATAAAGCCATAAATTTTGTATGCCTTTATAGACATGACTATTCAACACGTAACTGAACTCCTCTCTCCCGCCGGTTCATTAAAAAATATGCGCTATGCATTTGCCTATGGTGCAGATGCGGTATATGCAGGTCAGCCACGTTATAGCTTACGTGTTCGTAACAATGCTTTCGACCATGACAATTTAAAAATTGGGATTGAAGAAGCGCATGCTTTAGGTAAAAAATTCTATGTGGTTGTGAATATTCAACCGCATAACTCAAAATTGAAAAATTTTATTCGTGACCTTGAACCTGTGGTGGCGATGAATCCAGATGCACTGATTATGTCCGACCCCGGTTTGATTATGATGGTGCGTGAACATTTTCCTGACGTTTCAGTTCATTTGTCGGTACAAGCCAATGCTGTGAACTGGGCAACAGTAAAATTCTGGAAAAATATGGGTTTAACACGCGTGATTTTGTCACGTGAACTGTCTATCGAAGAAATTGAAGAAATTAAAAATAATGTCCCTGATATGGAAATTGAAGTTTTCGTACACGGGGCATTATGTATGGCTTATTCCGGTCGTTGCTTACTTTCTGGCTATATGAATAAACGTGATGCAAACCAAGGTGCATGTACCAATGCATGCCGTTGGGACTATAAAATCCACGAGGCAGCAGAAGATGAAACTGGTGATGTTATCCCAGTGACACAACTTGAAGACTCACTCAAAGAACATTCATGCTGTCAAAATAAAGATGCCGATGAGCAACACGCCTTAGAACAACACCAATTTGGCGAGCCGGTTTTATTACAACGCAATGAAGAAGACATGTTTGCTGCTGAAGAAGACGAACATGGCACCTACTTCATGAACTCCAAAGACTTACGTGCTGTGCAGCATGTCGATCGTTTGACCAAAATGGGGATCCATTCTTTGAAAATTGAAGGTCGTACCAAGTCTTATTTCTACTGCGCACGTACCGCACAAATCTATCGTAAAGCAATTGATGATGCGTTAGAAGGCAAAGCTTTTGATCCATCACTAATGACCCAACTTGAAGGTTTAGCTAACCGTGGCTATACCGAAGGTTTCCTGCGTCGCCATGTGCATACTGAATATCAAAATTATGAAACTGGCTCTTCACGTTTTGATCATCAACAATTTGTCGGTGAAGTGCTGGAACGTAATGGAGATCACATCAAAATTGAAGTAAAAAACCGTTTTGTTGTGGGTGATTCCTTAGAATTGATGACCACTTCGGGCAATATCACTTTCGTTTTAACTGAAATGAAAGATAAAAAAGGTAATCTGATTGAAGATGCCAAAGGTTCAGGTCATATCGTTGATATTCCTGTGCCTGCCGATGTTGACATGCAATTTGCTTTATTGATTCGTAATCTACCCAATTCGACTGCTGATATTTCGGCATCGTCTTTGGCCTATCAGGCTTAATCCATCATGGCTTTGTTGATTACTGACAAATGTATCAACTGTGATATGTGTTTGCCTGAGTGCCCGAATGATGCAATTCATGAAGGCTCGAAAGTTTATGAAATTGATGTCGATCGCTGCACCGAATGCGTGGGGTTCTATGAGCATCAAACTTGTGTTTCGGTATGTCCAATTGAATGCATTATTCCGCATCCTGAACATGTCGAAACGCAAGAACAATTGCTAGATAAGTTTAAAGGGTTGAATTTATTTCAATCCTAATAATGCTTTAAGTATTTAAAAAATGAAAAAGACAACCTTGGGGAAAGTAGAAAAATAAGGTTGTAAAACAAAAAAAGCGGGGCAAAGAACAGGATCAAAATGCGTGGGGACATTTTGATTCTTATTTTGCAAACAAAAAAAGGAACTCGGGTGTTAGCGTCCAGAGTTCCTATAAAACGAGAATATTAAGAAAAATAATATTCAAATATAAAACATTCAGCGCGGTCAGTGTGTATCAAACACACTGACCATTTCTTTTATTGACCTGAACGAATAATGTAATCAAATGCTGAAAGTGATGCTTTCGCGCCTTCACCTGTGGCAATGATGATTTGTTTGTACGGCACAGTTGTACAGTCACCGGCAGCAAATACACCTTTGACATTGGTTTCGTTGCGATCATTAATTAAAATCTCGCCACGGTTTGAAAGTTCAACTGCGGTGTCTTTTAAGAAATCCGTATTTGGCAATAAACCAATTTGCACGAAGATCCCTGCCAATTCAACAGTTTTGATTTCATCCGTTGCACGGTCTTTGTATTTCAATGCGGTCACTTGTGCGCCATCACCCACCACTTCAGTTGAAAGCGCATTCATGATTACAGTGGTATTTGGCAAGCTGTTTAATTTATCTTGCAATACTTGGTCCGCACGTAATTTGGTATCAAACTCAACCAACGTCACGTGTTCAACAATCCCTGCAAGGTCAATCGCTGCTTCAACCCCCGAGTTACCACCACCAATCACCGCAACACGTTTACCTTTGAACAATGGACCATCACAGTGTGGGCAGTAAGCCACACCACGGGTACGGTATTCTTGTTCACCCGGTACGTTCATTTCTCTCCAGCGTGCACCGGTAGATAAAATCACAGTTTTCGATTCAAGTTTCGCACCATTTTCTAAAGTCACTTCCACTAAACCGTTGGTCGTTTCATCTGCACCTTTAATGTCAGAGACACGCTGTAGGTTCATGATATCGACACCGTACTCACGGACATGGGCTTCCATTTCAGCGGCAAATTTTGGACCTTGAGTTTTCTGAATTGAAGTGAAGTTTTCAATATCCATGGTATCCATCACCTGACCGCCCATGCGTTCAGCCACGATACCGGTACGGATACCTTTACGTGCCGCATAGATTGCAGAGGTATTACCCGCAGGGCCACCGCCAATCACTAATACATCAAAAGCCTCTTTGGCATTGAGTTTTTCAGCATCTTTTGTTGCAGAATTGGTATCCAATTTGGCAATGATTTCTTCCAACGTCATACGACCTTGACCAATGTGGTTACCATCTTGGAACACCATTGGAACCGCCATGATTTTGCGTTCTTCCACTTCGTCTTGGAAGAATGCACCATCAATCATGGTTGCAGTAGTGCCCGGATTGTAAATCGCAATCAGGTTTAAGGCTTGAACCACATCAGGACAGTTGTGGCAGCTTAAAGATACGAAGACATCAAAGTCAGCTTGAAGATTTAAACCTTTAATTGATGCCAAAACTTCATCCGAGACTTTCGGGGCATAACCAGACGTTTGTAACAATGCCAAAATCAAAGAGGTGAACTCGTGGCCCATTGGCAGACCTGCAAAGAAGACACGTGGTGCTTCACCTGCTTTGGCAATCCCAAAACTTGGTGCACGGCTATTGGTACCGTCAAAGCGTGCAGTGACTAAATTTGAAAGTGCGGCAACTTCAGTCACCAATTCTTTAATTTTGTCTGACTTATCTGTACCGTTTAAAGTCGCGACGATTTCGATTGGGCCTTCAAGGCGTTCTAAAAGGGTTTTTAATTGCGCTGAAGTATTTTGATCTAACATTACTAACGTCTCCAGAGGAGTAAATTTATTTGATGAGAGAATAATAGGACAAAGCATGATATAGGTGAAACGGTTTGTTTTTATAAAAACAATCGGTTTTACAAATCAATAATCAAAATACCCTTCTAAATCAGAAGAATACACAAATTTTTAATGAAATAACATAGTGTTTAGCAAAAACAATAAAGAGAACCATGACGCATAAGTCTAGATAAATATTAAATCCATATTTTGTAGTTCACATTTATTCGAGGTTTAAAGTTGGGAATTTAAAGGTATTCTTATTTTTAAAACCAGCGAAGTAAGCATGTTATATTCAAGAAAGCTATTTTATGGAAAGTGCAGATTAAATATCTAAGCTCTAGATGAAGAAAGAAGAAATGAATCGAATTGTTCTGAGCATAAAGAAAAAAAGCTCATCAAAATACAGTATTCAAAAGGCTTTCACTGCAAATCAATTTCAGTAAAAGCCGAAGTTTAAAAAATATTAGAACAACATTTAAAAAAACCTTATGAGTAAATTGGCTCGCTTATCAATGCCTCATTCCTTGCTCAATACGAACAATACGTGATCTGAATTGTTGTGCAAGTAGATACAACAACAGACTTAAAACCAAAGTTAAAACGATCACTGCGATCAAAATCCAGCGCACAATCACCTCAACCACATTGGCTTGTTGAACTTGTTTTTCTACGCTCTGCGCCATCGGGGTCATGGTTTTATCAAACAATTGATTTTGCATGGTCCACAATTGTTCAGGTTGAAAACCATATTCACGAAATTCCGCAGGATAATTTTGCTCTGCATTCATCAAACTTTGCACATAAGGAATCGCTGTTGCACGATCAACAGGTTGATGCAATAAAGCCGCCTGTGCATATAAATAGGCTTTGACAGGATCAGCAACATCCAATTCATGCAGCTCATGGGCTAAACGACTGTCTTGAATGTTTTTCTCATAATGTACGAGTTTATGATAAGCCGCTTGATCATCATCTTTTAAATCATATTGCACATAAGTTAAACCCGACCACAGCACAATAAAAGATAAAATCCAGCCAACAAATTTTAGGACAAAGGACTGAAAACGTATCCTAAAGAAATTAAACTTCTTTAAAAATCCCACTAAAAAGAATGCGCCAATAAAAGACACAACCAATTTAAGAAATAACCAACCGATAAAAGACAGAAAATTGACAAAAAAATAATCGGACTGATTGCCCAAATGATACGATAACTCGCCTGTACTAACCGGAATATGTAACTGCTGTACTGTCAGACTCAGCCCAAAAAAACTATAGACCAAGTCTTGCTGAATGAATAAAGCCACAGCAGCAACGATCAGCACAGAAATACTCACAAATGACATGAGCATCAAATTGCGCTGACGCTGTTTAATGGTTTTTAAGCCCGATTCGATTTGTTGCGGTTTCAGCGCATATTCATCAATGGGAGGCAAATAAGTTCTCCTTTAGATTCACTCACCTCCCTCATGATTTATGAAGAAGGATTGCTGCCACTTGACTCAATCACGAGATGATTCAAATTATTTTGTAAGGCACGAATACGTGTAGTGGCTTCTTCACGTTTTTGCATCCCTTCTTTCTGAATTTGAATTACATCATTAACAGTTTTAATGAGGGTATTTTGGACATGTTCAAGGGTTTCGATATCAATTACTGAACGCTGGTTGGCTTTTGCCGTATCCACCGAGTTTTGATGTAACAAATCTGCATTACGTTTCAGCAAATCATTGGTCGCATCATCAATACTGTTGGCCAATTGCACACTGTTCTTTTGTTCCTGCAATGAAATCGCCAAACTGATTTGATTTTTCCAGGCCGGTAAAGTGATATTTTTAATTGCATAAAATTTATCGACCAACATTAAATTATTGGATTGGATAATACGAATCATCGGCAAAGTTTGCATCGCAGACTGCTGCAATATCTGTAAATCACTCACTCGTTTTTCCAGATTATTGGCCAAATGATTGAGGTCATAGACTTTTTGTGTCGTCGTCTGATCTTGTTCCTGCGCAGTTAAAGCTGCAAGTTCCTGTTGGATTTCCTGCTCTTTCAACTTACCGGCTGCAATATAAACACCGAGCTGTTTATATTCATCCTGCACGCCTTCAAACATTTTATCCAAAGTATTTACACGGGCTTTTAAACCATTTTGTGAGGTTTCAATTTCTTTGACTAAACTGTCAATTTGCTCTTTGGTGCTGTTAAAGTGCTGATCGAAACTTTGCTTTGCGCCTTTAAATTTACTCAGTAATCCACCCAAAAAACCTGAACTTTTCGATTTATTTAAAATACTCGAGGTATTCAACTGCTGCGCCACTTGTACCACTTGATTCAACTTTTGCCCTGTTGTATCGAGGTCTTTGTTTTGCACCAAGTTTAATAATTCATCGGTATAAGTCGATGTTTTGGTCGCAATGTTTTTGCCATATTCAGCCACACTGTTATGACTTAAATCTGCCAATTCTTTCCGTGCAGCAATCACTTCATGATAGTCAGAAGCCTGCAAGCCTATTTCTTGCAAATTAAGCTGTTGAAATTTTTGCTCAGTTAATTCAGTTGTTACTTCAACGGGTAAATTTTTGGCATCTAAATCGGTCATAACTCACCTTATATTTCTAAGACTTAGAGGAATTCTCTAATGATTTTTTTAAAGTTTTAATCAAATTTTCACGGCTATTATCTAGCTTTTCCAAGCTACTTGTCGAGTTGCTTTGCCGACTTTGTTTGACATGATATTGCCAAGCCGGAATTAACACTTGTTGCGCTTCTTTAAAACGGTCAAGCAAGCTAAAAGATAATTGCTGTGAAAGCTGCATTTGTGTAATTGCAATATCATTACTCGCCTGTAAGGTTTGTAAGGTATTTATTTTCTTGGACAATCGCTCTGCAAAATTATCCAGTGGATGCTGTTTTTTTACAAACTGCGGATATTCAACAAGAAACTCTTCGGCAGCGACAATATAGCGCGCCATTTGTTCGCGTAAGCCTTGTAATTGATTCAAACGAGATTGCGACTTTTGAATTTCTAACTGTAACTTTTGGCTCAAATGATTGGCACGGTCTAATAGCTGATCCAGATTTTTATAGTACTCCACCTGCCCTGAACCATATTCCAAATCAATGCCTAACCACTTTTGCAAGGCATTAAATTTTCGGTTTTTCAGATATTTTTTTGAGTCGGCCAAAGCCTGAATCAATTGTTCAATGGTTTGACTGAGTTGTTGTGTCAATATTGGGTCGACACCATCCAATAACACAGCCTGTGCCTGAATCAACTGATCGGCATAATGATTTAACCGATACTGATCGCTGAGTAAAGGCACAAGGTCATTGCGCTTAATTGACAATACTTCTGTACGGTCAACAGCAATTTCCTTTATAGGTACCAATACATCAATTTGTGACATAGCAGATTAAACTCAATAAAATCATTTTTATACTACAAGTTTTGCCATAAAAGTCTTGTAGTATTTTGCAAAAAATAAGCCCTTTCACTCTTCGATGCTCAAGCATGCTCCAAGAACGGGTAGCAACTTTGGACAATTACGCTTCAACCTATCCAAATTTGATAAAAGTATTATGGTCGTGAAAGATGAGTACAGGCTTAAGATAACTTAGATATCATCTATCTATAGATAAAGCATAAAAAAGCCATCTTTTAAGATGGCTTAATATCACACTGAACTGTAGCGGATATACAATAAGAAATTATAGATAATTACCTTCACGCTCAGGCTGATACAGCACTTTTTCAATTTTTACTTTCATGATATGACCATCGGGTTGAGGCCATTCAATTTCCTGCCCTTCCGCAAGTCCTAATATTGCAGCGCCAACCGGTGCAAGCACGTTCACTTGTCCTTTATCACCACGAAAATCATGCGGATAAACCAAAGTGATCTCTGTCGGCTCTGTCGCAGGAGCAATGGTAATCATAACCTTTGCATTCATACTCACGACATTCGCAGGCACATCCTCTGGTGCAACAACATCCGCACGTGCCAACTCATCTTCTAAATGTTCCATTGTTGGCGTCAATTTAGATTGATGCTCTAACATGGTTTCTAGACGATGTAAGTCTTGCTCAGAGATAATAATATTTGGTCGATTCATTTATAAATTCCTTTATTTTTACAGCCACTACAGTGGATAAGTCTTGTTGTCATCCATATTCTTTTATATCAGAAAAAAAATAATTAAGATAACTTTTAGCCTTTTATATCAGCATAAAAAAAGCCCCCCTTGAGGGGGGCCTTTCTCAAGTATTACTTAGTTTGCGTAAACAGGGAATTTAGCGCAAACAGCAGAAACTTTTTCTTTAACTGCAGCAATTACCGCTTCGTCACCTTTCGAATCAAGGATATCAGCGATCCAACCTGCAAGTTCACGAACTTCAGCTTCGCCGAAACCACGTGTTGTCACAGCAGGAGTACCGATACGAATACCTGAAGTCACAAATGGAGAGCGTGGATCGTTTGGTACAGAGTTTTTGTTCACAGTAATGTGAGCTGCGCCTAACCATGCATCAGCATCTTTACCTGTAATATCGCCTTGTTTGATTAAAGACAATAGGAACAAATGGTTTTCAGTACCGCCAGAAACAACATCAAAACCACGTTCGATTAATACTTCAGCCATAGCTTGCGCATTTTTCACAACTTGTTGTTGATATGCTTTGTATTCAGGCGCCATTGCTTCTTTAAAGCAAATTGCTTTGGCAGCAACCGCATGAACCAATGGACCACCTTGGTTACCAGGGAATACTGCAGATTGTAATTTTTTCTCAATTTCTTCGTTGGCTTTTGCAAGGATAAGACCAGAACGCGGACCACGAAGTGTTTTATGAGTCGTCGTTGTTGTTACGTCAGCAATTTGAACTGGGCTTGGGTAAACACCTGCAGCCACTAGACCAGCTACGTGAGCCATATCTACAAATAGGTAAGCGCCAACTTTATCCGCGATATCACGGAAACGCTGCCAATCTACAATTTGGCTGTACGCAGAGAAACCAGCCACGATCATACGTGGTTTGTGTTCTAAAGCTAAACGTTCAACTTCTTCATAGTCGATTTCGCCAGTTTCTGGGTTTAAACCGTATTGGATTGCATTGTACGTTTTACCTGAGAAGCTTACTTTAGCGCCGTGAGTCAAGTGACCACCGTGTGCCAAGCTCATACCCAAAACTGTATCGCCTGGATTAAGAAGCGCTAAGTAAACAGCTGAGTTTGCTTGTGAACCTGCGTGTGGCTGAACGTTAGCGTAGTCTGCACCAAACAATTCTTTAGCACGGTCAATTGCCAATTGTTCAATTACGTCTACATATTCACAACCGCCATAGTAGCGTTTGCCTGGGTAGCCTTCCGCATATTTGTTAGTCAGTTTTGATCCTTGCGCTTCCATTACTGCTGGTGAGCAATAGTTTTCAGAAGCGATGAGTTCGATGTGCGCTTCTTGGCGAGCATCTTCTTGAGAAATTGCTTTCGCGATTTCTGGATCAAATTCAGCAATAGAGATATTGGCAAACATTAGCGAGGTCCTATTAAATTAGGGCTTTTAAGCCGTGCTAAGATTGGCGCATATTGTAGCATGAAGTTTATAAATATTGAGAAGGATGTTTGTGCAGTTTTAAATAAAAAATGCTCATCTTCGTTAAAAAAATGAGCATTTTTTTTAAATTAAATTATTGAGTTGGCATGAGAGATTTTACATCCAATACAATTTCATCCCAATTAGCCGTATAAACGGTTCCATGATCCCATTTGGGGTTAATTGAATTATCTGTATCAGTGACATAATTAATTTTAGTGCCTTTTCCTTTTGCTAACTGAACCATAAGGTCTGTCACTTGTTTAGGGACTGTTGAATCCTCAGATCCTTGATAAATAAAAATTGGCGTATTCAATTTAGTTTGTAATGGTTGTGAACCACTTTCTAAGAATTTTTTAACTTCTGGAATAGTCATAAAATCAGGCTGCGTACGTGGGTAACCGTCTAATTTCCCATTTTTTTGTACATATGCATTCATTGCCCCGCCTAAAGTTTGCCCTAACACGTCGTAACATACATTTTCAGCTTGAGCAGCGAGCTGGTCAGTTGGCGGGACAAACACTTCACTATATTGCAAGGTTGGTGTTGAGTTTCTTAAACCTGCTGTAATTAGCGATGTAAAGGTATCAAGCGGCGCAAGAATATTAACTTTCTTAATTAGATCGGCTTCAGCTGCGGCTTTTTGTTCACCTCCACTGAGAATTAAAGCTAAATTAGAGGCTGGTGCTACAGCCACTGCCCCCTTATAGGTTAATTGGGCCCGTGACGCATATTGTGCAGCACCCAATGCAGCTTGACCGCCTTGTGAATGCCCAACAACCGACCATCTTTTTTCAGTCGTATTACCTAAATTTTTTCTGGCAGCCACAACTGCATCCGTAATGGAATAAGCTTCACTTTTCAAGTTTAAAAAAGGATGTAACTCTTTGCCACTTGGTTCACCCAAACCTTCATAATCTGGCGCAACGACTGCATATCCCGCAGCTAAAAGTCTAGCAATAAAATGCTCATTACCTCTAAGGCCTTGCCGACTTGGTGCACAAGCATCTGCAACCCCTGTTGTACCATGTGCCCAAGCCACAATTGGCCAACCTCCAACTGGTTTTGTTCCCTTCGGTGTAAATACAATTGCAGTAGCTTGGGTTTCAGTACCATTTACGCCAAGCATTTTGTATGTCATTAAAGTTTTTGAAACACTTGCCGCATCCAATACAGTATTTGCATCAGGATTGGCATCAGTATAAACCTCAGTTTTCACTATAGGCACTGCTATATTGTTTTTGGGAATACCATCATCCGCGACATATACCGAGTCACCATCCCCTCCGCCACAGGCAACGAGAAAGAGCGTACTACTCATTAAAACTGATAATCGAAATTGTTTCATTCCTTGATCCTTCTCTTCTTGTTTTTAAGTTTGTCGCATAATTAATTACATGGAAATTCCAGATATTCAAGCTTATTTTTTAAACAATATAAATTATATACGGGACAACCATATAATTAGTCGATCAAAAAATTGGCACTTCCCCCCTACAGTTATATAAAGGTTTAATTTCCGCAGATGCATTAAAAGAAGATTATTTAAACATTGTGCAAGTCTCCTTATCATTTCCCTATAAATAGTGCTTGCATTGGTTTGTCAGTCTAGGCTTGATCATGTACATTCTTTTTATTCATTCAACATTGCGGAACTGGACATGCAAGCCATTATTCTCGACACAGAAACCCATACATTAAATGGCCAACCCATCGAGATTGCCTATGCACCCATTCAGGTATCGAATGCCAAAATCACCTTAGATAAATCTAAAATCTTTGACCAATTATATAGCTGTGATGAGGCCATCTCCTATGCTGCAATGGCTGTGCATCATATTCTAGAGTCTGATTTGGAAGGTCAACCACATTACAGCACTTTTCAGCTTCCGGCTGAAACCACTTATATTATTGGTCATAACATTGATTATGATATTCGTGCTTTGGAAAAATGTGGTGCCGATAGCTCGAAAATTAAAGCGATTTGTACCCTTGCCCTTGCACGTTTGGTTTGGCCAGATGCTGAGGCACATAATATTTCTGCGCTGATTTATATGATTACTAAGGGTAGCGAAAAAGCTCGTGAAATGATCCGTAAAGCGCACCGTGCCGATATGGATATTATTTTAACGGCCAATATTTTGATGCATATCGTGCACCATCTCAAAATTAACAGCATTGAAGAACTATATGCTGCTTCTGAAGATGCCCGTATTCCACGTACAATTAATTTTGGGAAACACCGTGGTACCGCAATTGCCGAACTGCCTGCCGATTATGTTCAATGGCTATTACGTCAAGAGGATTTAGATCCGTATCTACGTAAAGCTTTAGAAAATTCAGCGATTCTGACTTTATAAATCTTTGATTGTTTAATATTTTTTTCATACAACTGTCATTTTCACTCAATAGGCTTGCCTTAATTCTTTTTTCGGCTATGGAATTAAGGCATGTTCAACTACCAAAAAACTGAACTTGGTTTTCAAGTTCTGAGAGAGCGTCAGCTGGCTCTAAATGCACGACAGCGCCGACTACTGTTATTGATTGGTACTGATGATTTTAATCAGATGCAAACTCAATATCAGCAACGTATTGCAGAGCCAACGCTTTTAAGTCAATTGCTGGAAATGCAACTCATTCAGTCTATTGGCGAACCTGCCGAATATGCTGCAACTACAATACCTATTGAACAGACTTCTCTTGAGCCAGTCATTTCTCCTATAAAAGACATCGATGTAGATGTTAAAACACCTCTTCCTTCCGAAATAATCAACACCCCTCACATTGACATCCAACCTAAACCTTCCGAAGCAAAAACTACATCTCAAGTAGAACCTTATCCAAATAGCATAGCGTCAGTCACTCAGATATTCATTGAACAAGATTTTGAACAACTACAAGCCTATATGTGCAGTTACTTACAGCGCTACTGTGGTTTGATGGCAAAAAAGTTGATTGAAAAAATTCAACACACAGATGACCTTGCACAATTAAAAGCCTGTCAAATGCAATGGATTACCTTGTTAAATGAATCCAATATTCAACCCGAACGCTTACAGCAAGCCCTTCAACAAATCAATTACAGCCTAAAGAACATTCAAGCGCTGGCTTAACTTAGAGCGTTTTCCTCACTTCTGATTCAAAAAACAACTTAATGAAGTGAGTATATGAATTTAAATATCAAATATTTTCAATATAATTCAAATACTTATACTATAAACTCTTATTTATACTAACTTAATCTCTTGTTTTATACGACCTTCACCCAATATTTTCTCATGCCTAAATATCGCAAAAATTAAGAGTATTTATAGACCTGAGCATTCAAATGTCACAAGAGTTTAGTCTAGAGTTCGATCCTTTTGATCATCCGACTCAACTGAGTAAAGTAGGCAATTGGATTTTTACTTTTCTCAGCACACCTGAAGAAATGCCGTACATTCAATTGGCAATCACCAATGTCATGCCACGCCATATCAGTGACGAATTACAACCGCGCTGCGTGATTATTCACAATACTGAAGATGAAAATATATGGAAGATTGAAGTGGTGGAATGCTTTAACAGCCAGACCAATCAGGAAATGCTCTTCGCTGCTGCTGATCCACAATCACAGCTGGTCTTAAAAAGTATCATCACTGAATTTGCACGTTATGATGTAAATCTAACGCTAAAATCACTTTAATTTTTTGCTATTTTTGAGCCAAACTAAATCAAGAATTTATTAAGACTACATTTCTTATACATTAATGGATAAATACTCCATCATAAATTTTGGCTCATCTTCCTATACTATGTGCGTGTAAAAAACACGAACTTTGGATAATAAAAAATGAATTTAGCAAATTATTCTAATCAACAAGCGTTAATCCTGTTTAATTTATATAACAGCCTTGAGCAATGCTTAGAAGCTATTGGACGCATCCATCTTGGCCCTCAATTAGTTTTAGGCAATGATCCTATTTCTGCCGATCGTATGGTAGTTTCACGTTATCAAGCTGGTATTTTGACCAAAGAAATTCAGGTGAGAAAACAAGACGTTGAACTTGCTACAAGCAATCCTATGACACGTTATCAATTGTTGTCTTATATCCTGAATCAATTTCAAGATAAACAAGCGACTTAATTCAGCCATTCCCTTCATCTGTTCAAAAGCAAAAAACTCACATTGATGTGAGTTTTTTTTTGCTTAAGTGGATCGAGTTAAGCTTCGAGTAATCTGTAGATACTGTCTGATTTTTGACTTTCAAACAGTAATTCAATACTGGGCAGAATAATTTCACCTGCAACAACAATATGTTCAATTCGGTGGAATAAAGCTCTTGAATCTTCCTCTGAAGGTTTACGCACTAAAGCTTGTGCATCATAGACCTGACTAAATTGGTCCTTCACTTTAATATCAATCATCTGAGTCATAACGGTGTCTCTACTTGTTTTAATAATTTCAGTTTTTATAGCACACCTTTACCAAACTACCTGCTATGTAAATGTTAGATTTCTTGGCAATGTAAAGTTTTTTTACAATAGTGAATAGATATCAATAAGATAACTAAAACATTTTTAATTGTTTGACAAAAACACTATATTTTAATGATTTGAAACATTAAAAAGCCCGCATCTCTGCGGGCTCTATGTTGGAAGGCTAGTGCTGATTTCTTGTCTGCAATACGCTAAATTTTCATTTAAGATATTACGAAACTCAACGAGCTGTCATTAATCCGTCCAACTTATTAGTAGCGTCTTTTGTTATGACCTACTGTGATTTCAATATAGCATTTTTTTTATGCTTGCCAATACCTCGTGACACTTCAACACATTTGCTCAAATAAAATACAATTGATTAATTTTAAAATTAGTAGATCATAGCTACGTGCAACCAAGTTCAACACACTACGCCCCATGATTAGATAAGAATTCATTGAACTCACGCATTTTCTAAAACATAAAATCGATCATTTATTTTTTTTCTTCATCTGTTCCACTCACAAAACTTTTTTTAATAATCGATATTTAATTACGCCAGCTTTTTATGATGCATTTTTAAACTGAATGATTTAGGAAAAATAAGCTATAAAAAAAGGCTCTTGTTAATAACAAGAGCCTTTTTAGTATTTGGCGGAAGCGGTGAGATTCGAACTCACGGAGGACTCGCGCCCTCGTCGGTTTTCAAGACCGGTGCATTAAACCGCTCTGCCACGCTTCCATGTGCGCCATAATACGGAGGTTTGAGTGATCTGACAAGTAAAAGTTACAACTAAACCTTTCAAATGAATATTGTTTCACCAAATCCTTAAAGTTTTGCAGCAAGCTCAGCGCCTTCACGAATCGCGCGCTTTGCATCAAGCTCTGCCGCCAATTTTGCACCACCAATAATGTGATAATTGGCTAAAGTTTTTTCACCTTGCTCTGGCATCAAGTGTTTAACAGATTCTTGCCCTGCACAGACGACTACCGTATCGACACGCAGTAATTGATCATGTCCCGCATGTTCAATCCACAGACCTTCATCCGTCACCGCTTTATATTGCACACCACGCAACATACGTACCGCATTTTTCTTTAATTGTGCACGATGAACCCAACCTGAAGTTTTACCTAAGCCCGCACCTAAAGGTGAGGTTTTACGTTGTAGGAGGAAAATTTCACGCACTGGTGCTTCAAGCTCCGCAACTTGCATCCCACCTTCAGACACATAATTTGGGTTTGGATCAACTCCCCATTCACGTTGCCAATCTGCCAATGGCTGTGGTTGCGGCTGATGCGGCGGTTTGAGTAAAAATTCAGACACATCAAAACCAATACCGCCCGCACCAATCACTGCGACTTTATGACCGACTTCAGCCCCTTTTAAAACTTCTGCATAAGACAAGACATTTGGGGCATCACTTCCCGAAATTTTCAAGCTTCGAGGTACGACACCAGTGGCAATAATGACTTCTTCAAAACCTTCACGTTCAAGCTGCTCACGGTTCACACGAGTATTTAAACGCAATTCAACACCAGTTGTTTCGATTTGCACTTTAAAGTAGCGAATAGTTTCGTGAAATTCTTCTTTCCCCGGCACAACTTTTGCCAAGTTAAATTGACCACCGACTTCATGATTTGCTTCAAACAAAGTCACTTCATGACCACGGCTTGCTGCAACAGTGGCTGCCGACATGCCTGCCACGCCACCACCAACGACTGCAATACGTTTCGGCTTATTGGTTTTTAAATAAACCAGTTCAGTTTCATAAGCTGCACGTGGATTCACCAAACAAGTTGCACGCTGATTTTTAAAGGTATGATCCAAACAAGCTTGGTTACAGGCGATACAAGTATTAATTTCATCGACACGGTTAGTGGCAGTTTTATTTACCCAGAATGGATCTGCCAATAATGGACGCGCCATTTGCACCATATCTGCTTTGCCCGAAGCTAAAATTTCTTCTGCTGTTTCAGGCATGTTGATACGGTTCGATGCAATGACAGGAATGGTGACATGCTTTTTGACTTCTGCCGTATAGTCCACAAATGCCGCACGTGGTACAGAGGTCACAATGGTTGGAATACGCGCTTCATGCCAGCCAATACCCGTATTTAACAGCGTCGCTCCTGCTTGCTCTAAAGCTTTCGCTACAGTGATGACTTCTGCCATGGTGTTGCCATCATGGACTAAATCTAATAAGGACAAACGGAAACAAATAATGAATTTTTCGCCGACTTCGGCACGAATGCCTTTTACAATTTCAACCGCCAGTCGCATACGGTTTTCGATATCCCCACCCCAACGGTCAGTACGTTGGTTAACATGACGGCTTAAAAACTGATTCAGTAAATAACCTTCTGAACCCATAATTTCGACACCGTCATAGCCCGCCTTACGTGCAAGACTTGCCGACTTCACATAGTCATCAATGGTTGCAAGTATTTGCTTTTCACTGAGTTGACGCGGTTTAAATGGAGAAATTGGTGATTTGATTGCACTTGAAGACACCACAAATGGTTGATAACCATAACGTCCTGCATGCAAAATTTGCATCAAAATTTTTGCGCCATGCTTATGCACAGCATGTGTAACTAGTCGATGTGGTGCAACATCGCCCAAAGTATTCATGGTACCGCCCGCAGGCAGCAACCAGCCTTGACGGTTCGGTGAAATACCACCGGTAATAATCAGGCCAACTCCACCCTTTGCACGCTCACCAAAATAAGCTGCCAGCTTAGGATAATTATAAAAACGATCTTCCAAACCACTATGCATGGAGCCCATCACCACGCGGTTTTTAATCGTGGTAAAACCTAAATGCAGCGGTTTCAAAATATTTGCATAGCTAGTCGTTGTCATGCGGAATCCTTTTATATTTGGCTTTGCAACTTGTTGCATAATACTTTAACGCTATTTTTATCTTTTACGATGGCAATTCAGCAAAATTTGTCTGTGCTTTAGGTCAATGCAATCGCAGTTTTATCATTGACGTATTTTGCCAAACAATTCTATTTACTCATTATTTTATTATTCACATATCCTAAGAAAAAGCCAATGCGGGTAATGCACTGGCTTTTAAATGTAAATCTAAGACAATTAGCACTTACGGAAAATGCTTATTTCCAATATTTAAGTTTACTGGTCTGCCCGATTCCGACGTTAAAACTATTGGTCGGATCGAGTTTTTGATAATGATTTTTTAAAGCCGGTTTAGCTACATAAAGATGCCCGACATTATGTTCCGCGGGATATTCTGCGCCGCGCTGATCTAATAAATGCCACATTTGATGTTCCATCGCCAAAGGATCCACACCTTTTTTCACAATATAATCCTGATGGAACACATGACAAAGAAAATGACCGTAATACAACTTATGAATAATCAAATCATTCATTTCTTTGGGTAAAGTCTCCACCCACTCACGGTCGTTGCGGCGCAAAGCAATATCCAGCGCCACAATATCTTCCACCTCTGAATGGTGCGTATCACGATAGCGGATGGCTGCACCAGCCACAGCAAAACGGTGCAAAAAGGCTTTGCGACCTTCTTCTTCTGTACAATGAAAATAACTACCTGTTGCCTTGCCTTGAAAATAGGTTTTTAGATAATTTTCAGCTAATTCGGCATCCTGATTTTCAATCCGAATCACCAAATGATGTTCATACAAATCACGGAATTCATTCATGCGTTTTGGCAGATGATTCGGCATAAACTTGGTCACCAGTTGCAAAACTTTATCCGATAAACCGCGTAATCCCACTTTTTCTAAATAGCCATCGACCTTGTCTTTCATGGCAAATGCAGCTGGCACTTTGGCGGTGCCGAATTTTTCAATAAAGACAAAAGTATCTTTACCGTATTCTGCGCCAATGTCATAGGCTACACGGTGGATGTATTCGCCAGCAATTGGCAGCCGCGGCAAATCTTTGAGTAAGAAACGGCGGATTTCAGTCAAATCATCCTGCGAATTAGTGCCGACATAGAACACTTGGCTCGGGATTTTCTCAAACGTATCTAAACGCACGGCAAACACGCAGACTTTACCCGCAGAGCCCGAAGCTTCAAACAAACGGGATGGATCGGCATTAAAACGGGCTGGGGTATTTTCATCGACCTGCTTTACGTCGTGCGCATAACGCTGATCCGATGCACAGCAGCTGGCATTATTTACAATGTCATTGAGCTGATAATTTTTATTTTCCAGTTTGGTCAGGATTTCTTCTGGTGTTTCCCCCAAATGCACATCCAAATGATTGACCAACTCCAACTCACCGGCATCATTTACCTGCGCATACAGCGCCAGTTCAGTATAAGCTGGGCCACGGCGCACTAATGCTCCGCCCGAGTTATTGCACACGCCGCCAAGCACGGATGCACCAATACACGATGAACCAATCACCGAATGTGGTTCACGGTTAAATTGTGCGAGTTCTTTTTCAAGGCGGTCTAAGGTTGCACCCGGCAGGCAAATTACTTGCTGACCTTCATTAATCACTTGAATGCCCGCCAAACGGCGCGTACTCATCAAAATCACCGGACGATCATAATCTTCACCAAAAGGTGTTGAACCTCCCGTCAATCCCGTATTGGCTGCCTGCATAATCACAATACAATCTGCTTCAACAGCGGTTTTCAACACTTGCCATTGTTCGAGCAATGTCCCCGGAACTGCAACTGCCAGCACCTGACCGGAGCCGTAGCGGCGGCCTTGGCGGTATAGGCGTGTGTCGTTATCATCGGTCAGTACATGTTGTTTGCCGACAATATTGATGAGTTTTTGAATGGTTTGCTGTGCATCTAAATTGGATGGCATCTGTCATATCCTATTGATGAATTCTCGCGTGCTTAATCAACATAGCACTCATTACTGCGGAGTCTTTCCAATATTATTTATATTCAGGAATTAACCTTCGGTTCGACCTACTTTTCTTTCAGGAAAAGTAGGCAAAACCATTGTCATCCGCAAAACTCGTCCCATTCCGTCAAATTTTTATTTTCATCGCAGAAACATGACTTTAAATATGAAATCCTGCCCCAAACAGTTGCGGATGACGTTTACGCGTATCAAAATCACGCTTTGACTAGATTTAATCTTGATAAAGTATTATTTAAGCTAGTTCCCTTTCCAGCTTCACCAAACAATCCGACGTAATATCCGCAATGGTTTTAGCACCCGTCAAGGTCATGGCCACACGCATTTCTTTATCGATCAATTCCAATAAATTGCTGACACCCTCACCGCCTGCTGCGCCTAATGCATAAACAAATGCACGACCGAGCATACACGTGTCTGCACCTAACGCCAGCATACGAACCACATCTAGGCCATTACGAATACCTGAATCGGCGAGGATTTTAATGTCACCTTTGACTGCATCTGCAATTGGAGGAAGCGCACGTGCCGAAGACAAAACCCCATCCAACTGACGACCACCGTGGTTCGACACCACGATTCCATCTGCACCGAAACGCACTGCATCTTTAGCATCTTCAGGATCTAAAATCCCTTTAATCACCATTGGGCCATCCCAAAATTCACGAATCCACTCCAAATCTTTCCACGAAATTGAAGGATCGAAGTTATTGCCCAACCAGCCAATATAATCTTCCAAACCTGTTGGCTTGCCCAAGTATTTAGAAATATTGCCCAAATCATGCGGACGGCCCATTAAACCGACATTCCAGGCCCAATGCGGATGGAAGCACGACTGCATATAACGGCGCATGGCTGCATTTGGCCCACTCATGCCAGAATGTGCATCACGATAGCGCGCACCCGGAACCGGCATATCTACGGTAAAAACTAAAGTTGAACAGCCCGCAGCTTTGGCGCGTTCCAAAGCATTTTTCATAAAACCGCGGTCACGCAGCACATACAGCTGAAACCACATTGGACGGTTTATTGCAGGCGCCACTTCTTCAATCGGACAAACTGAAACGGTTGAAAGCGTAAACGGAATACCCTTTTTATCTGCCGCGACAGCCGCTTGGACTTCACCGCGGCGCGCATACATGCCGGTCAATCCCACTGGCGACAACGCCACAGGCATCGACAAAGTTTCATCAAACAGTTTTGTTTCAAGGCTCAATTGCGACATGTCATTCAGCACACGCTGCCTTAACGCAATTTTTGATAGATCTTCTACGTTGCGTTTCAGGGTATATTCCGAGTACGCCCCACCATCAATATAATGAAACAGAAATGGCGGCAAACGGCGCTGCGCGGCTTCACGATAGTCATTCGCAGAAGAAATAATCATGTCTATGTCCTATTTAATCGGCTCGCACGCTGACGACGGGCTTCTTCCTCATCAATCATCCGTACTTGCTGTACTACAAATTCAATGTGTCCGCGAACTGCATTGCGTGCAGCTTCAGGATCACGGCGTTCAATCGCGTTCATCACATTAAAGTGCTGGTCACGCAATTGATCATAGGTTCGGGCTTCGGTATACACTTTGCGGCGGCCTAGCACCACGTTGTACTGCAGCAGGTCAAACAATCCACGCATCATTTGAATCAGTACCAAATTGTGTGAGGCTTCGGCAATCGCCAAGTGAAATGTAGCATCAGCTTTGGCGGCCTGTGCATCATCACCAATCGATTGGAAATGCGAGATCTGCGCATAACATTGGCGGATGTGTTCTATGTCTTCCGCTGTGGCGCGCTGTGCGGCATACCATGCCGTGCCGCCTTCCAAAATGCTTCGCGCTTCTTGAACATCAAAACGGTAAGCCGGGTCTTGATCAATCAAATTGCTAAGCGGCTCAACGATTTGATGATTCGACCAATTGGACGGCAACTGCTGCAAAAAAGTTCCCGAACCCGCTTTACTGACCAACATGCCCGTGCTGATCAGCTGTTGAATGGCTTCGCGCAATGACGAGCGGGAAACTCCCAACTGTTCACAAAGCTTGCGTTCTGCTGGCAAACGGTCTCCAACCTGAATGCTGTGCTGTTCAATCAGCAGTCGTAATTTCTGTACAGCTTGGTCGGAGACTTTCATCTGCTTTCCTTAAAGATTCACTTTAGTCTCATGGAATCATCCATGGGAATACATAGGCTTGTAGAGTAATCATAATACCCATCATGATGGTGAACGTTATACTGTGTTTTACAGTAAAACGGAACAAATCAGACTCTTTACCCACCAAACCTACAGCTGCACAGGCAATGGCAATCGACTGCGGTGAAATCATTTTGCCGGTAACACCGCCACTGGTATTGGCTGCAACCAATAAAACTTCCGGTACGCCAATCTGCTGCGCCGTGGTGGCTTGCAAAGCTGCAAACAATGCATTTGCCGATGTATCTGAACCCGTCAGGAATACGCCCAGCCAACCTAAAAATGGTGAGAAGAAAGTAAATGCCTGACCTGTATGCGCTAGTGCCAAAGCCAATGTTGCTGACATACCTGAATAGTTGGCAATGAAGGCAAAAGCCAGCACCATGCCAATTGAATAAATCGGTACTTTCAGTTCATTTAAGGTTTCAGCAAAAGTCACAATGGCTTGTTTCGGCTTCATTTTGAGGAAAATAATGCTAATGATGGCTGCAAAAATAATGGCTGTACCGGTGGCAGAGAACCAGTCAAATTTATAGATCGCATCGTAGTCTTTAATTTCAGGCACCACTGGTGGCATCTTTTGCACCCATTGATGCAAATACGGTACTTTGATCGAGATCACCCAATCTTGCAGCGCGCCATCTTTAGCAAACAAACTCTTAAAAGGTTTGATGCTCCAGATCGTAACCATTGCCGTTAAAATTGCAAAAGGCGACCATGCTTTAGCAATTTTCCCCAAGCTGTATTTTTGCTGCATTTGTTCAGCTAAATTTTCTTGAATGTCTGCATCTTCATTGGCGAAACGGAAAATATGCTTTGGCTTCCAGAACTTCAATAGAATCGTGAGTGACACCAATGCCGCAATCGCTGCAGTAATATCCGGCAATTCAGGCCCCACAAAGTTCGATGTTAAATATTGTGCAATTGCAAATGAACCACCGCCGACAATCACTGCTGGCCACGTCTCTTTCACACCGCGCCAGCCATCCATAATCGCCATGATCCAGAACAGCACAATGATCACCATAAATGGCAACTGGCGGCCGACCATCTGGCTAATTTCCATAGTTTCAACGCCAGACACTTGCCCTGCCACAATAATTGGAATCCCCATCGCACCAAAAGCCACAGGTGCAGTATTTACAATTAAGCAGAGACCTGCGGCATAGAGCGGTTTAAAACCAAGTCCGACCAATAACGCAGCAGTAATTGCCACAGGCGCGCCAAAACCGGCTGCGCCTTCAAGAAACGTCCCGAAAGCAAAGCCAACAAAAAGCATTTGTAAACGCTGATCTTCGGTAATGGATAAAATCGAAGAACGAATAATGTCAAACTGGCCCGTCTTTACCGAAACTTTGTACAGAAACACTGCGCCAATAATGATCCATGCGATTGGCCATAGGCCATAGAAAAAACCATAAATCATTGAGGCGAATGCCATCGCAGATGGCATTTGATACGCAAACAGTGAAACCAATAGTGCCAAAACTACTGTAATGGTGCCTGCCACACTACCTTTTAAACGAAAAACAGCCAAAGCCAGAAAGAAAAAAATAATCGGGATCAAGGCAATCAAGCTCGAAAGCCAGATGTTCCCCATCGGATCATAAATCTGTTGCCATTGCTGAAGCATTGTCATCTCCTTGAAATGCTTTCCAGAACATATACTGGTCTGAACACCTATCGGGTCACACGATAATTGGTATGACCAATATCAAATAAGATAAAAAAATATATCTTTAAAAGCAAGGGGAATCCTACTTCCTGTTGATTTAAAGATCAAATATTAATTTAAATTATTAAAATTGGTCATACCAATATAAATATATAATTTGTGACAAAACTCAACTTCTAGAATGATTCAAAAAGAATTAATTCTTTAATTTTTAATATTTTTTATTTGAGTCGTTTTTCACTAAACAGCTTGCATCATACTTTAGTCGAAACTACTTATTTTAAAGACTTTGAATCAATATCAACACAACAAAAAATGTCCCAATTGAGAAACTCAATCCTACCTTTTCATCAATCGCCAACCGTTCTAGTCAGCTTCTTCGATAAAAATCGAGCCATCAAACTGAATTTTTTATCTATTGGGAATTTTTTCAGAAAAAAAATCTAGCAAAAAGTGATATGATTACAGAAATTTGTATTCTCTCGGGCCACCGGTTTCAAGGTGCCTATTTTATATCGTTAGGATTAACAATGACTGATAATGCAACTATCTTGCAGAATGTCCCTGTTGGCAAAAAAGTTGGTATTGCCTTCTCTGGTGGTCTAGATACTTCAGCAGCTCTTTTGTGGATGAAACAAAAAGGCGCAGAACCATATGCTTATACAGCAAACTTGGGTCAGCCTGATGAAGACGACTACGATGCAATTCCGAAAAAAGCAGAAGCTTATGGTGCGGTTAAAGCGCGTTTAGTCGATTGCCGTCTACAGCTTGCACTTGAGGGTATTGCTGCAATTCAATGTGGTGCTTTCCACATTTCGACTGGTGGTATGCCTTATTTCAACACGACTCCACTTGGTCGTGCAGTAACAGGTACTATGCTTGTTACCGCAATGAAAGAAGATGACGTTAACATCTGGGGTGACGGTTCGACTTATAAAGGTAACGACATTGAACGTTTCTACCGTTATGGTCTATTGACGAATCCTGCGCTTAAAATTTACAAACCTTGGTTAGACCAAACCTTCATTGACGAATTAGGTGGCCGTGCAGAAATGTCACAGTTCCTGATCGACAATGGTTTTGACTATAAAATGTCAAAAGAAAAAGCATACTCAACTGACTCAAACATGTTAGGTGCAACTCACGAAGCAAAAGATCTTGAATACCTTAATGCTGGTATCAAAATCGTTGACCCAATTATGGGCGTTGCATTCTGGAAAGATGACGTCGAAGTTAAAGCTGAAGAAGTTTCTGTTACTTTCGAAGAAGGCTTCCCTGTTGCATTAAACGGCAAACGCATCGAAAACCCAGTTGAGTTCATTCTTGAAGCGAACCGTATTGGTGGTCGTCATGGTCTAGGTATGTCAGACCAAATCGAAAACCGTATCATCGAAGCGAAATCTCGTGGTATTTACGAAGCTCCGGGTATGGCACTTCTTCACATCGCTTACGAGCGTCTTGTGACTGGTATTCATAACGAAGATACGATTGAACAATACCGTATTAACGGTCTACGTTTAGGTCGTCTACTTTACCAAGGTCGTTGGTTCGATTCACAATCATTAATGCTTCGTGAAACTGCGCAGCGTTGGGTTGCTAAAGCAATTACAGGTACAGTAACCATTGAACTTCGTCGTGGTAATGACTACACGATTATGAACACTGAATCTCCAAACCTCACTTATGAAGCTGAGCGTTTAACAATGGAGAAAGGTGATTCTGTATTTACGCCAATGGATCGTATCGGTCAGTTGACAATGCGTAACCTTGATATTACAGATACACGCGCTAAATTAGGCATCTACACAAACTCTGGCTTACTTGCAGTAGGCACAGGTTCGGCAGTGCCTCAATTGAAAGACAAAAACAAATAAGATTTGTTGCGTCAAAAAACCGCGCTACTTGCGCGGTTTTTTTATTTTTGATTTTTAATTAGGCAACATGTGCTGAACGAATCGACTGATAATAAATTTGATTGCGTCCGAGCTGTTTTGCACGGTATAAGGCCTGATCGGCAACGGTTAATAATTCTTCTTTGCTCACGTCTTCTGCACGATACACCGTAATCCCCAAACTAATCGTGACATGATTGGAGACTAAAGATTTGGCATGTGGAATTTCCAGACGATCAATCGCTTTATAAATATCGGATGCGACCGCATAAGCTCCATGTGCACCCGTTTCTGGTAATAAGACCACAAACTCTTCACCACCATAACGGGCAACGAAATCCATATGTCGAATGGCATTTTTAATGGTTTCGGCAATGGCTGAAATCACCCTATCACCCTTCTGATGTCCATAAAAATCGTTGTAATTTTTAAAATGATCAACATCAATAAACAATACGGCAAGCGAGCTATTATTACGTCGTGCTTGATCATAAAAATTATTGAGCATTTCATCAAAAGTACGCCGATTCGAAATTTTCGTCAGTTCGTCATGTTGACTTAAATGCAATAATTCAGTGGTGTGAATGCGATGGATTTGCTCACTAATATCCGCACGTAACATATTCAGGAAAATCATCCGTTCACGCGCACAAAGCATCTTACTGATGGCAAAACCGAGGGTACAACTCCCCACTAGCACGCGTCCGACCACCATGGCATCAAAGTGGATAGACATGGAAAATAGCAATGACATGCTCACCGTTGCTGCCAACAAACCCGTCATCAACATATGCATGGGTTTTACCCCAGTGATGATGTAGCCCAAGATATAAATCATACAAATGATCATCATGGCTTGATGCTTTAAGGCTTCTGTATATACCGTCATGGTCAGCCATGTCATCGATATCACGAGCCAAAACACAATAAAAAGACTGGCCTGAGAAAAATACGCTTTGAGTTTCGTATGCTGCGCAAAGGCATACAACAGCAATAAACTGACAGCGCCATTGAGCAGACTCAATAAACAATGAATAAAATCATGTGCAAAAAATTGTTTATCAATAATCCAGTAATCACCCGGTACGATCAGCATGATCAAAATAAAATAGGTCAGCACACCCACCCAAAAAGATTGACTGATGTTAGTTTGAGCACGATCAAGATGAAGCATCCAAAATTCTAGTTCTAATTTTTGCGGGAAAGTTAAACCGACACGACGAGTTTGCCGCGTCATCAGTTCCTCTATTTTTTCTTTATCATATTGCAACTTTGCAAGCTTATACTTGTATTCCATTTGCAAGCATTTATCTAATTTTTATAGTGGTTTAAAAATACCATAGTTTTTATGATTTATTTATACCCTGCGCAGTCATTTGTCCTGAATTCTCGTTACCATTTTCACATTATATGGATTATCATTTGCTTTATTTCTAAGTTTTGGAATTATTGTGAATACGATTACTCTTCTTCAGCCAGATGATTGGCATGCACATTTACGTGACGGTTTAGCACTGGCACGTACAGTTCCTGATTTAGCAAAACAATTTTCTCGCGCAATCTGTATGCCAAACACGGTTCCACCGATTAAAACAGTTGAAGAAGCCAATGCTTACCGTGAACGTATCATGGCGCATGTGCCTGAAGGAATTAATTTTGACCCACGTATGGTTTTGTATTTCACAGACAATACTCAACCCAGCGAAGTGAAAAAAATTAAAGACTCTGAGCATGTGAATGCCATTAAGCTTTATCCAGCAGGCGCAACCACTAACTCAGATAGTGGTGTGAGTGACATTAGTAAAGTGTATGGTGTGATTGAGCAACTTGAAGAACATCAAGTACCTTTGTTGTTGCATGGTGAAGTCACACATAATCATATCGATATTTTTGACCGTGAAAAACGTTTCGTGGATGAAGTTCTTTCTCCACTGTTAAAACAATTTCCAAAATTAAAGTTGGTACTTGAGCACATCACCACCAGTGAAGCTGCACATTTCGTACTCGAACAAGACCGTAATGTTGCTGCAACGATTACGCCACAACATTTATTGTTCAACCGTAATGACATGTTGGTCGGTGGTATAAAACCGCATTTCTATTGTTTACCGATTTTAAAACGTCAAACTCATCAACAAACATTGCTTGAAGTTGCGACCAGTGCAAACCCTAAGTTTTTCTTAGGAACAGACAGCGCACCGCACTCAAAAAATGCTAAAGAAAATGCATGTGGCTGTGCAGGATGTTATAGTGCACCCACAGCAATTGAGCTCTATGCTCAAGCATTTGATCAAGTCGGTAAAATCGACCGTTTAGAAGGTTTTGCGAGCCACTTTGGTGCAGACTTCTACGGACTCCCTCGAAATACCAACACCATTACTTTAGTAAAAGAAGATCAAGTGATCCCTGAAAGTTTAGACTATTTGGATGGCGAAAAAATTATTCCGTTGTATGCGGGTAAAACCATCCAATGGAGAAAAGTGTGACAGAAGAAACTCGACCAGTTGTTGGTCAACGTTTCCGCGGATTTTTACCTGTAGTTGTCGATGTCGAAACCGCAGGTTTTAATTCACAGACCGATGCATTACTGGAAATTGCAGCCATTCCGATTGTGTATGATACAGAAGGTAATTTTGTGCCTGGCGAAGCTCACCATGCACATATCAACCCATTTGAAGGTGCGAACCTTGATCGTCGTTCATTGGACTTTATTGGGGTAGATCCATTTAACCCTATGCGTATGGCCATGGCCGAAGATGAAAAGTCTGCCTTGAAGCGTATTTTTAAATCCGTTAATGAAGTACGTCGTAAACAAAATTGTACCCATGCAATTTTGGTCGGACATAACGCACATTTCGACTTAGGTTTTGTACAAGCAGCGATTGCACGTACGGGAACGAAAAATCAAAACCCTTTCCACAGTTTTTCCGTATTCGATACAGTGACGTTAAGTGCTGTAATGTTCGGTCAAACGGTACTGGCAAAATCATGTATTCAAGCAGGGATTGAGTTCGATGGTAAAGAGGCGCACTCTGCGCTGTATGATACTCAAAAGACCGCTGAACTGTTCTGTTATATTTTGAACAAACTCGGCCCTCACCTACTTGACACTATGGTGGCGGATCAATAAGATACCGCCATCTTCTAAACGTCCCTATCGTCTAGAGGCCTAGGACATCGCCCTTTCACGGCGGTAACCGGGGTTCGAATCCCCGTAGGGACGCCATCTATCTATCCTATATTTTCCATAATTCATTTCTTTATCTCAGCAGGTTCCTGCTTATCGCACTCTTTTGCTTTAATTTTTGAGTTTCCCTCTCTTATTCTTTTTCTCAGTCATTATTTAAATTTTTATTGCAAATAATTCTCATTACTATTGATTAATTAAGCCAGGTTAATGATAATCACTATCGTTTTTATTCACACAACTAAACCCTCATGCGTTTCGCCTATTCACCTCTTCATCTTGCCATTTTTTCTGCTTTGGCCACTCAAACCAATTATGCTGATGATGCAACCAATCAAAATATTCAATCCAATACCGTCTCGATGACACCGATTGAAATTGAGGTCAAAGTACAGCAAGACGTTGGTAAAACCACTTATAACCAAGAAGATTTAGAAAAAACTCCAAATACTCAAAAAACCATTTCAGAATTTTTAAAAGTTCATCCCAATATTCAATTTTCAAATCAAAATAATCGGGCAAGCAGCCAAGCTGAAATTAGTGCAACAGATATGTCGATTCATGGCGCACTGCCCTATAACAACAGTTTTTTAATCAATGGAATGAGCTTTAATAATGAAATCAATCCCTACTCAGGTAACAATTCATTAAATAGCATTTCAGATTTAAATGGCTCATCACAAGCAGTTACCATCAATACCGATCTACTCTGTAATCTAGAAGTATTGGACAGCAATGTCAGTGCAAAATACGGTAAATTTACTGGTGGTGTAATTAGTGCGACAACTTGTGCACCCCAAACGGACGTGGGCAAAGTGCATGGCTCAGTAAATTATGACTATACCGATTCAAGCTGGAATCGCTTTAATTATATCGATGCAGATGAAGATGCTGAATTTAATGATCCGACACAAAAAGAAGCTCAAAAAAACTATAGCAAACAGGGTCTAAGTGCTCATACTTATGGACGATTTACTGAAAATTTTGGTATCAATCTAGGTATAGCGCAGCGCCAATCCGATATTCAGGCCCATTCTCAACTCAACGATCAGCGTCCATATAATGAAAAACGTGAAGTGAATAATGCTGCATTAGAGATGTTTTATGATCCAAATGATGACCTATCGATCAAATTAGGCTTACAACATCAAGAAGATAAGAAACTACGTTTTGTTGCCAACACCTTGACCGATGGCATTCGCCAAACATCTAACAATCATGCGATTAATTTAAATATTGATAAGAGATTCGATCAAGTCACAGTTAAACAAAATGTTAGCTATCAAGAAAAACAAAATGAACGTCTCAGCAATACAGACAATCAATATTCTTGGTATAAATCTGCTGACAAAGACTGGGGAACATCAACACAGTCTACAGAAGGAGTTTCTGGAACGATTTTTAGCACGCAAAAAACTTTTGAATATCATGTTAATACTGAATTTAGTCCGCTTCAGTTTTTAGCAACGACGCATCAATTTAATCTCGGTGCAGGTTTCAGCCACAATGAGGCGCAATGGACGCGACCCAACGATTTTACAGCCTATTTTTTACCGACCAAGTTCGGGACAGACTGTATTAAAAATGATGGAACACTGGCAGAGGCTTGCGACCCAAGTTACATCCCCAGCAAAGATTTATCCGGTCAATATAGTCTTAAAAAGACGTTACATCATGCAGGCCAGCTCGATGTTCAACAAGACGCTTGGTTTGCGTATGCCGAAGACCGTATAAATTGGAATGATACGCTTGAAGCTGTGCTCGGCCTACGCTATGACTACGATAGCTTAAGTAAAAATTCCAACCTCGCGCCACGTACAGCATTTCATTACAAGCCTTTTGCCGACCAACGCTTAAAATTCACTACCGGCTGGAACCGTTATTATGACCGCTATTTATATAATTTTGACTTACAAGAAGGCTTAAATACACTAAAAGAAATCTATACCCGTACAGACTTAAATGCAGATTGGAAAGCCAGTACAGCGACTGCTTCCCTGAATGTGAAACGAAGTGATTTGGACTTACCTTATGCCGATGAATGGCTAATTGGCTTAAGTACGGCAATGAATAACTGGCGTATGCAATTAAAGTATGTAAATCGCGATTATCAAGATCAATATTATTTAATTCGCCCTGATGCAACAGATCTATGGACTCGTATTTATAGCAATGGCAAAGAATATCGCTCAGAAAATATGAGCTTTACTTTAGCCAATATCGCACCGATAGATGTACTGAATGCCAAACATCGTTTTAATTTTGCATTGAACTATAGCGATACTCAACGAGACTATAATGATGCCGATGAAGTAGAGTTAAAAGAATATTCACACGTTTTATATGATGGAAAAATCACCGCATCCCATGATATTCCTGCGAGTGACTACAATGTGCCTCTTACTGCGCGACTAAGCTGGGATTTCACACCAAATCGCTTTGAAGGGCTGAATATCAGCAACTTTTTAGTTTATAAACCCCGTCATGATGGCTTAATCAAAAGCAGTATCCCGGCCAAAGATCAAATTCAACACAATGGTTTACCCATCATTTATCGCTACGATCATACTGACGTTCCAAGCGTTGTACGCTGGGATATACGCGCCAGCTATACGCATCATTTTTCCAAAGATTACAGTGGTATATTCGGCCTCACCTTAAATAATGTCACCAACCGACATAACAAATATCTAGAAACTGACAATTATCTAAAATCTGAAATCGGTCGCCAAATCGTTGCTGATGTCAGCTTTAAGTTTTAGTTATTTAAAAAAGCTTCGACTCTCTTTTTAAATCAAAAAGAATCAGCAGAGTCATGTTGAGCATCAATTCTCTGCCTGACATTGAGCGACCTAGCTTAAATTAACGCGAACAAATGAGTCGGGAGTTGTAAAAGGCTTACAGTTCAACCGGTTTTGGTTATACTTTGGCAATACGTTTATTGATGTAAGAATGAATCATGTTAAAAAAGTTGCTTATCGTTTTAGCCATTTTATTTCCATCTATACTCTATATTTATATTGTAAGCCGAGACAACAACAAAGCACCCGACACTGAACAAACACAACCTCAAAATACGTCACAAGCGCAATCTCAAACGCCCGATCACTAAATAAAGTGATCGCGGGTTAACTATTTATTTTTTAGATGAATATTCACACATTATAAGAAAAATTCAATACATCACATATTTTATGACTTTCAATCATAATATAGACCTTTCTTCTCTTTATTTCGTTATATGCACTCTTCCTCTGAACCTTCACAGGACTCGCCTGCTGAAGGACAAAATCCATCGCTGAAAAGAGCGATGACAACTCGCCACCTCGTTATGCTTTCATTGGGTGGAGCTATTGGTACTGGTTTGTTCATGGGTTCAGGTGAAGTTATTTCACAAGCTGGCCCGCTCGGTGCAGTTCTCGCCTATATTATTGGTGGTCTTATCGCCTATATGGTGATGCTCTGCCTTGGTGAGCTTGCCGTCCATTTACCTGTCTCTGGTTCTTTTGGCGCATTCGCAACCAACTACATTGGTCCCGGAACTGGTTACATGGTGTCTTGGATGTATTGGCTGGGTTGGTCGGCAACTCTAGGAACAGAATTTACCGCTGCAGCCATTTTAATGCAGGAATGGTTTCCACAAACTTCGGTTTGGTTATGGACTTTAATCTTTGCCGCCGGTGTCCTGCTCTCCAACCTCAGCTCAACTCGCACATTTGCCGAATCTGAGTTTTGGTTATCGATGGTCAAAGTCGCAACGGTATTGATCTTTATCCTTCTCGGCTTTGCCTGCATTTTTGGTTTCGTTCCTTTCCAAGGTTACGAATCTGCACCGATGTTCCATAACCTCACCGATCATGGTTGGTTGCCAAATGGTTTGTTCCCGCTTTTTGCCACTTTATTGATTGTTAACTTTGCCTTTAACGGTACAGAAATGATCGGTATTGCCGCAGGTGAAACAGAGAATCCTGAGAAAAACGTACCGAAAGCAATTCATGCTGCGGTGTGGCGTTTGATTATTTTCTTTGTCGGGACCATTATCGTCATCAGTTCATTACTGACTTATACCGATGCAGGTTTAAATGTTGGTGGTCATGGTGGTTTAAGTAGCAGTCCGTTCGTATCAGTATTTAACCTCATGGGCATTCCCTATGCCGAAGATTTGATTCGATTTGTGATTATTACTGCTTTACTTTCAACAGCAAACTCTGGTTTGTATGCCGCTTCACGTATGATGTGGGCACTTTCAGCACAAAAACAATTACCGCCTGCCTTTGGGAAATTGACCAAATCTGGCGTACCTTATGTTGCTGTTTTAGTGACCATGATTGGTGGTTTACCGGGTTTATTGTCTGAACAATTTGGCGCGGATGTCATCTTCAAAAACTTAATGGGTGTTGCTGCATTTACTATGGTAATTGTTTGGATGAGTATTTGCTGGAGCCAATTCAATTTCCGTCGTCAATGGTTGAAACAAGGCCATAGCGTGTCTGAATTAAAATTCCGCACTCCGTGGTTCCCACTGGTTCCAATCCTTGGTTTTATTTGTTGTACCGCAACGGGCCTCAGTATGGCTGCCGATCCTGAAATGCTTTCAGGCTTTATTGGTTGCTTACTGTTTATGGCTGCATGTTATGCAGGCTATTACTGGTTGTATCATAATAAAGACTAAAATCCGCTCAAGCTGAAATATTAAAAGCGAATCCAATACTCAATTGGGTTCGCTTTTTTATAGCTAAAATAAATAAATTCTTCCGCTTACATGCATGAATAATATGCAAATAAATGATATTTCATAAATTTCCTTTGACTGATTTTCTATTTATTCATACTATAACCCCACCTCAAAACGTCCCTATCGTCTAGAGGCCTAGGACATCGCCCTTTCACGGCGGTAACCGGGGTTCGAATCCCC
>NZ_JBLZXR010000144.1:0-8450 GCF_050285345.1 Acinetobacter sp. | reverse complement strand
CTTTTTCCAAAAATTGGAACAACACACAAAAGCTAAACTTTTGAATCAATATATGGAATATGATGGAAACCCTTACTTAATGGAATTGAATAAGGATGATGATGTAGAAGAAGTAAAAGCCTTTATTCAACAAGCTATAAAGCTACTCCCTCAAAAACCAAATCTGCCCAATGGACATCTCGCTAAACCGTTTAAAATTGACGAAGATAGCTACCTACATATCTTAGATACAGGTCTATACCTTGTTAAAGCGAAAAGGGAAAATGATGGAGAAATAAAAGAAACTAAAACTTTTATTTCTAATGCAGCCATTATTTTAGGCGAAGCACGAAGTCCAAGTAATGATAATTGGCAACGTGTAATTCAATTCCATGATAAAGATAACATCTTGCACCAACTATTAATCCCCTATGAACATTTAATGGGAGAAGCTCAGGAAGCATTAAAAATTATCGCCAATCATGGTCTGATGCCACCACGCCCATCGCATAAGAAGAATGTATTCATTAATTATATTCAAGATTATCCCGTCGAAGAGCGGTTCCGCTGCGTAAGTCATGCTGGATGGCATGGTCACAGCTTTGCACTACCGAATAAAACATATAGCAATTTGGACAATGAAAAGTTGTTGTTTCATAGCAGTATGAGAAGCCCCTACACAGTATCTGGTAGCTTTGAAAAGTGGCAGGAACTTAGTCAATTAATTGAAAGTCATGCACTTGGTGTACTCGCTTTTTCATGTGCATTTTCAGGACAGTTGGTAGGTGCTCTTAATATAGAAAGTGGCGGTTTTCATATCTACGGTTCATCTACAGATGGAAAAAGTACAATCACTAAAGCTGCATGTAGTGTATGGGGTAATCCTAGAGATATTTCAAAATCATGGAGGACTACAGATAATGCCTTAGAAAATGAGGCAGAGCTTAGAAATGATAATTTCTTAAACCTCGATGAATTACGACAAGCAGCACCTAAAACAGTATCAGATATTATTTATATGCTGACTGGAGGACAAGGTAAAGCCAGAAGTAGTAAAACTGGTAATAACAGACAAACCAAACAATTTAATTTAATGTATACATCTACAGGTGAAGTCACATTAGAAGAACATCTACGCCGTGGAAACATTGAATTAGATGCAGGCTTAGTACTTCGATTCGCACATCTTTCTAGCGATGCTGGTAAAGGATTTGGGGTATTTGATGCTATTAATTATGGTAATGAACCACAAGACATTGCTAACTTAATTAATGAACTAGCATCCAATAATTATGGTCATGCTGGTATCAAATGGCTTGAATACCTGACACGTGATAAGGATACGGCGATAGGACATGCTACAGAACTATTTGATAAGTTCATTCAGCTAAATTCAAAACCTATGAATGGGCAAGCTCAGCGAGTTTTACGTCGTTTTGCATTAGTAGCCACGGCTGGAGAACTAGCAACAAAGATAGGTATAACTGGCTGGAAATCAGGACGAGTATTTGAAGCGATAACTCAATGTTTTAATACGTGGTTAAGCAATTTAGGTGATGGCAAAAGTCTTGAGGAAACCAAAATTCTTGAAGCTATTAAGGCTTTTTTTGAATCACATGGAACTAGCCGTTTTGAGGATCTAACATTAGTTAGGCACAGTAACGGTGATGTCATACGCCAAAAAATTCACAACCGTGTTGGGTACTATGATGCTGAAGAAAAAACGTATCTCATTTCTCCAACGATGTTTAAAAAAGAAATATGTTTAGGAATGAACGAAGCTTATGTCAAAAAAGTATTAATTAAAAATGGTTGGATCAAAGAGTTTATCGAAGGTGAAAAAAGACTCTATGTGAAGAAATCTGCCCTACCCGATGGTACGCGCCCGCGTATGATGCACTTTAGTGTAAAGGCTATGTACAACCAAGATAATGAAAGCTGACCCTATAAATGACAAGGTGGACATTGTGGAAAAAGTGGAAATCAAATATATCTATTTGTTTTTAATATTTTTTTAATGTCCACATAGTCAAAATCTCTAGATTCCACTAGGTGGACATAACTTATAGCAGATGATTCGCGTCCACCTTAAATACTCAAGTATCCACTTTACATATATAAAAAAATATTAAGGTGGAATTAAATTATCATTTTAATTCATAAACTTAATGAAAAATATCCACCTTTTCCACCAAAACCACATCATAAAACTCATATAGGATAGTTGGCAGGATGCCTCACCTACCGTAAGGATCTAGTTCATTTAAGCATCATAAAAATTTCAGACATTTCCAGTTATCTGTTTTCAAATACCTACATCGTTAAAATTTTTACTTATCGTTAGTACATCAGCATTTAAAGTGAACCAAACTATGTATAACTCACTTTTAAAGTGAAAACCCTTACAGATTAAGGCTTTCAAGCAATTTATAAAAAATCCTAAAAAATGGAATCCCGTAATAGAGAAGAATTGTTTTATAAGTAATTTTGTAACAAAAAAACATGCAATTCTTTATTATCAGCATTATTTTTTGGAATCCCGCAATTAAGAGTTCCAAACTCAAGATTCACGCAGTTATATGACTCAAAATTTTATAAAGTGAAATAGAAGTAACTTTCAAAGTGAATTTCTTGTTTGCAAAGCATCAGTCTTTTTTTTCACTTCAACCACGTAGCCAAAAAGCGCTTCCAGTTAATAACGCACAAACAATTAATCACTACAATCCTTCCTTAGAAACTTTCATTTTTATCATCACATCTGTTCCTATTCCAATTCATCGTTAATCTGTCATAAAAACAAGTTGGTAAAAAGTACAGAAATTTTATTCTTATGATTTTCATTAGATTAAGTACAAATCATAGTTTTTATTAGGAGGTTTCAGTAGAATCATCGACATTCAACTAAAAGTATTATCTACGGATTCCAGAATATGTCTGCCTTCTTCGATCTAATTAATCACTACAGAGCTATAGCTCAAACACAACGAGAGAAAGGCACTTACTTTGAAGAGCTCTGTATTAAGTATTTTGAAAATGAGCCGTTTTATCAGGATGAATTTGTCCGTGTTCAAATGTTTAATGAATGGGCACGTGAGACAGGTGCAGACATTGGTGACGACGGTATAGATTTAGTTGCTACAGATAAAGACAATAATTATTGTGCTATTCAATGCAAACTTTTTGCGGAAGATGCAAAAGTACCTAAAGGTGAAATTGATAGCTTTCTATCGGCTTCCTCTAAAAAATACTTCACCCGCCGTATTATTGTCAGTACAACAAAAGAATGGTCTTCTACTGCTTTGAAGGTTTTAGAAAACCAAGACCCACCTGTCACAAAAATTGATCTTGAGATATTAGCAAACAGCTCAATTGATTGGTCACGCTTTGCAGAAAAGAAAGAAGTCGTTTTAAAGCCAAAAAAAGAGCTGCGTGACCATCAAAAGGCAGCTTTAGTTAATGTGAAAACTGGCTTGTACGATCAGAAGCTAGAGCGTGGTAAGCTCATTATGGCGTGTGGGACTGGTAAAACCTTTACAAGCCTAAAAATTGCAGAAGAATGTGCGGGCAAAGGCAAGCGTGTATTGTTCCTTGTGCCGAGTTTATCCTTGCTTTCCCAAACGCTGACAGAGTGGACACAAGAATCGACAACGCCATTGCATAGCTATGCGGTATGTTCAGACACCGAGGTCGGCAAGAAGAAAAATGCCGCCGTGATTGATGCGGTAACTACCCTTGAACATGAACTGCAATATCCTGCGACGACGGATGCGAAAAAACTTGCGGAGAACGTAGAAAAGCATCATGACGATGAACACATGACGGTCGTGTTCTCGACTTATCACTCAATTAATACCGTCAGCGATGCGCAAAATGAGCATCAGATGCATGAGTTTGACCTCATCATCTGTGATGAAGCACACCGCACGACTGGCGCAACGCATGATAGCGAAGATGATTCGAACTTCGTAAAAATCCACGACGGCGGGTTCATTCTTGGCAAGAAACGCCTCTACATGACCGCAACGCCTCGTATCTTCTCTGACGATGTGAAGGATAAGGCAACTGACTTTACCTTGTACTCAATGGACAATGAGAAGCTCTTTGGTGAAACGCTTTACACTATTAACTTCTCGGAAGCAGTTAAGCGTGGTCTATTAGTCGATTACAAGGTGATTGTCCTTACGGTCGATTCAGACACAATCATTAAAAAGATTGGCAGCACCATCACCGAGAACAGTGAAATCGTGGTGGATGATGCCGCACGTATCGTCGGTTGTTGGAAAGCTTTATCGAAGCAAGGTATTCACTCTGACGTTGAAGAAGACACAGCACCAATGCAACGTGCTTTGGCATTCTGTCAGGTGATTGAGCAATCGGAGAAGGCTCGTAAACACCAAGTCAGCTCAACACGTATTGCAAACATCTTCCAAACCGTCGTAGAAGCCTATCAAGACGCTGAAGCCAAAGAAGGTAACGAAATCTCACACCGTTTGATTTGCGAAGCACAGCACGTCGATGGCGCAATGGGTGCGGATAAGAAAGAACAGAAGCTCAATTGGCTGAAAGCAACACCTGAGCCTCAGTTTGATGAAAACGGCGTAGAACGTCCAATTTGTCGTGTTTTAAGCAACGTTCGCTGTTTGTCCGAGGGCGTGGACGTACCTGCCTTAGATTCGGTATTGTTCCTTACACCACGTAATTCTCAAGTGGATGTCGTGCAATCAGTTGGTCGTGTGATGCGACTAGCACCGAACAAGAAGCGTGGTTATGTGATTCTTCCTGTCGTGATTCCACCAGGTGTTGACCCAAACAAAGCATTAGACGACAACCAAACTTATAAAGTGGTTTGGCAAGTGTTGAATGCGCTTCGTTCGCACGATGACCGTTTCGATGCCATGATCAATAGGATGGATTTAACAGGCATTGATCGCTCGAAGATGGAAGTGATTGCCATCACTGACAAAGTAGCGGCAAAAGCGAAGAAAAAAGCAGCGGGTAAAGGCGGTACAACGATTGGTACAGCCAAGAAAAAGACCAAGAAAGAAGAGCTTGAGGACGCACAACAGTCCTTTAGTTTTGAGTCGGGTGAGATTGAGCGTGCCATTGTTGCGAAAGTGGTTCAGAAGGTTGGAAACCGCCACCATTGGGAAGATTGGGCAAATGACATTGCCAAGATTGCACAAACGCACATCAAGCTGATTACAGACATTCTTGCACGTCCTGAATGCAACAAAGAACGTGCGGTCTTTGAGGAGTTTGCACACGAGATTCGTGACGACTTAAACAATGCAGTATCGGATGCTGAAATCATTGAGATGTTGGCACAGCACTTGATTACCAAACCTGTCTTTGATGCCTTGTTTGATGAGTATAGCTTTGCCGCTAAAAACCCAATGGCAATCGCTATGCAGAAGGTTTTAGATGTACTTGACCAACACCACTTAGAAAGTGAAACAGAGGCTCTACAGCGCTTCTACGACAGCGTGAAGCTACGTGCATCAGGCATTGATAGCGCGGAAGGTAAACAGAAGATCATTGTTGAGCTTTACGATAAGTTCTTCCGTAATGCTTTCCCTCGTATGACTGAACGCCTTGGTATTGTCTATACGCCTGTCGAGGTGGTGGACTTCATCTTGAACAGTGTGAATGATGTATTAAAGCAAGAGTTTGGCAAGAGCTTCGCCGATGAAGGTGTGCATGTTCTTGATCCATTCACGGGTACGGGAACATTCATTTCTCGCTTATTGCAAAGCGGTCTAATTCCACCGAAGAAGTTGACCTATAAATACAAGAATGAAATCCATGCCAACGAGCTTGTATTGCTCGCTTACTACATTGCAGCAATCAATATTGAAGCGGTCTACCACAGCGAAATCATTGACGAGTACACGCCATTTGAAGGGATTTGTTTAACTGATACTTTTCAAATGTACGAGAAGGAAGACTTGGTTGATCAAGTGCTTGTGGACAATAGCGCGCGCCGTAAACGTCAAAAGTCACTCGATATTCAAGTCATCATTGGTAATCCACCATATTCAGCAGGTCAAAAATCTGAAAATGATGATAATAAGAATGTTGCATATCCGTATTTGGATAGTCAGATAGCAAATACCTACGCAAAGCACTCAAGTGCTACTCTTCAGAAGAACTTATATGATTCTTATATTCGTGCAATGCGTTGGGCTAGCGATCGAATTTCTAAACAAGGAGTAATTGGATTTGTAAGTAATGCAAGTTTTATTGATGCAAACTCTATGGATGGTTTGAGAAAGTGTCTAGCTGATGAGTTTAGTAGTTTATATATTTTTCATTTACGAGGTAATCAACGAACTTCAGGCGAAAGATCACGCCAAGAGGGTGGCAAAATCTTCGGAAGTGGAAGTCGTGCGCCAATTGCAATTTCAATCTTAGTGAAGAATCCAAAAGCTGAGCAGAATGGAAAAATCTATTTCCACGATATTGGTGATTATTTAAGTCGCGAAGACAAGTTAGACAAAATTTCTAACTTCAAAAGTTTGCAGGGTATTACTGCCATTAACGGATGGACAGCAATTACTCCTGATGAACATGGAGACTGGCTAAACCAAAGAGACAATTCTTTTGAAAACTTCATTGTATTAGGAAATAAGAAAACACCAACGCAAGGAAAGGAACTCTTTATTACTTATTCACAGGCAATCTTAACTAGTCGAGATGCTTGGTGTTATAACTTTTCGACAAATAAATTGGCTAATAACGTCAATACATTAGTCAAAAACTACAATCATGAAATTATCTTAAAAGATACTATTGACCATGAAGTTAATAATGATCCTAAATGCATTAGTTGGAGCGGAAATTTAAGAAACCTTTTAGCTAAAGGTGAAGAACTAACATTCGATTCATCGAAACTGAATAAATTTTTATATCGCCCTTTTATCAAGACGAATGGTTATTACGATAAAAATTTAAACGAACGTCGATATCAAATGCCACAAATTTTCCCAAATAGCACATGCCAAAATTTGGTCATTTGTATAACAGGTCGTGGAGCAACTAAAGAATTTTCAAGTTTATTATCTTCTGTCTTACCTGATTACGAAATGATTTCAAAAGGTCAATCTTTCCCTCTTTATATTTACGAAGAAGTAATTCAAGAGAAAAGTGTTGGTTCAGGTGACTTATTTGATGACTCACTCGATTTAACTGTAAGCGAAACCAAGTATGAACGTAAAGATGGTATTAGTGACGAAGGCTTACAGCACTTCCAAGCTGCATATCCGAGCGAGCAAATTACTAAAGAAGATATCTTCTACTACACCTACGGTTTGCTCCATAGCGAAGAATACCGTGAGCGCTATGCGGACAACCTCACCAAGGAGCTACCACGTATTCCTTGCGTGAAAAAAGCAGAAGTTTTTTGGGCGTTCTCTAAAGCAGGTCGTGAGCTTTCACATTGGCATTTAAACTACGAAACCATTGAGCCATACAAAGCAACATTGGATACAGGTAGCGCGGCGTACAATCAATTGACCGCTGAAGACTTCTATGTTGAAAAAATGAAGTTTGCTAAGAAGGGTGAAAAAGGTACGGTCGTTTTCAACAAGCGCGTCACGATTAAGGACATCCCCGTAGAGGCTTATGATTACGTCGTGAATGGTAAGCCTGCACTTGAATGGGTAATGGAGCGTCAGGGCGTTTCTACGCACAAAGACAGCGGTATCGTTAACGATGCAAACGATTGGGCAATTGAAACAATGAACAACCCAGCTTACCCGCTTGAATTGTTCTTGCGTGTCATTACGGTCAGCCTTGAAACGATGAAGATTGTTAAGTCATTGCCAAAGTTAGATATTTAAATAGTAAGATGTGAGCACTAGCATTCAGCTAGTGCTTTTTTACGTGTTAAGAAAAGTAAGAATATTATGAATTTGTATGAGATTTTGCATATCTCTCAAGATGCACCTGTAGAAATAATCAAAATGGCTTATAAGGGGTTGGCGCAAAAATATCATCCTGACCGTTATAAGGGTGATGATGCAAATGAGATCATGGTCAAAATACGTGAAGCATATGAAACTTTGGTCGATCCTGAGAAACGTAAAAATTATGATCAATTTCTAGCAGAGCAAGCTCGACGTAAACATCAACAAGAGGAGTATGTTAGGAAGCAACATCAGGAAGAGTTTATACGTTCTCAAAGAGAGAACTTTAAACGTGAGGCTAATTCTTCGACTCAAAGTCAAACTAAAGGGGCGGCTTCGAGCGAAGCCACAAAAGACTTTAATATTAATCTTTCAATCAAAGTTCCCAAAAATTTTTCTATCTTCGGACCATTTATAAAGCTTTTTGAATGGTTAAAGTCAAAGAAGAGAGTTTTTATTAAGATTATAGCCGCATGTTTTACCCTATATTTATTAGCACTTGTCGGCTTCGTTGCAAGTAATTACGCCGAGAGCCTTAATTCAAATGGAAACGAAGAGCAGACAGCT